>JAGMDP010000109.1 GCA_023128635.1 Candidatus Heimdallarchaeota archaeon
TTGCGATTTTTGTATCAACAGATTTATCATAATCAGCTACAACGAAAGCATAGCCAACTGGTTTGTCTTCTTCGTATGCTACTAGAAAGAGATTATTCTCATGTGGTAAATCTAATAATTGTAACAAGTCTTTTTCTGTCCAAACACCTTCGAAACAGTCTTTCACAATAGGTGAAACCTCTTTGTAGAGCTTCTTTGGTGTTCCTTGAACGATTTTTATTGTCATGGTTTTGACTCCTCAATTCTTTTTAGTCTAAATTGTTCTTTAAAAATCTAGGTCACATCTCAATATAAATACGTGTCCAAAGAACAGTAAAATAATGATTTTATGATATTTTCTTCATGAATTCGTTTCTACTTGAACCTAATGTCAATTGATAATACTCTTTCTGATTAACGATTTTTACTTGCTCTAATTTTCCTCTTGCAGTTATTCTTTCCCCTGTTTTCGCAATATCACAATATCGACCTCGAACTGAAAAGATTCTATCTGGTGGAGTTGATTCTTCTATTTTTTCATTTTTTATTATGACATCTTTGAGATGGTAAATACACGGTGTAAAAATCGAATGGTCATCATTCTCTATAGTAGCCTCGATTTCATATTCACCCAGAGATGTAATCTTAGTCTGTTCATATGGTTCATAAAATTCATCAGGGAGTAAAACGAGTCGAATATAGAAATCTATATTTGATATTGTTCCTTGCAATTGCTTGTTCTTCTCACTCTTGAGAAATGAGTCAAAATCTATTTGATCTTCTTGCCCTCGATCTCTCCATAAAGTCTTCAATTCATTATCAGTATACCGTGATATGTTATCGTAATTTTCAAAGATGTGACTCATTCCCTGATAGACTTTAGTACCATCTCTTTTTCCATACACAACTAAATCCACATCTGATTTCTCACTATGTAAGTTTATCATTATTGAACCAGTTATACCAAAATATTCTGAATCAATGTCACAGTGTTCCACTATTTTGTTTGTTAATTCTTGAGCTAGTTTTTCTAATGAATCAAGTTCTTCTCTTTCTGTTTCAGTGATTTGCTGTAGTCTTTGGACAGGATCATAGATTTCAATAATGTCCTTTTTTGCTACTGCTTGCAATAAACCTCGACCCATTGGATCTTCGTAAATATATTGAGGAAAGTTCTGATGTAAAAAAGCATATCTTTCTAATAAATCGTATAACTTGCTGTAGCCTTTTGTAAAACTTTTTTGAGTATTCTCGTAGAATTTTGCAGGCACATATCTAACAAATGAAATAATCCTATCTTGAGGATGAGATAATCCTTTAACATCAAAAATTAGATCATCAACTGATTTTATGAAAAAACCTTCAATTGGATATGATATATTCTCAGATTCCAAAATCCTCATCCTAACTTGTTTTGTTCATTCCCTTACTTCTTGTTTTATTTTCTCTTGAATTTTTTCAACATATTTCTGAAATTGTGACTCTTTATTTGTTACTCGAGAGATTATCTGTGAGTGGTGTTCAATAAATTCTCTTAATTGCTTGACCTTCGGATCAAGTGGTCCACTTGTCATGGAGAAATGAATTACTCGAGTAGAATGAATTAGAATTTCAATCAAAGACGAGAAAGCTCGGGTATGTGGCTGAATACTATCTTTACTTAGTTCTACTTTGATGATTTCACAATAGAAGATTCCCCTCTCTTCTTCTTCTATTTCTTTGTTGACTTTAAGTGCAATATAATTCCCTTTACAAGCTTTCAGAATTGGAGCACTAATTGTTTTGGATATAATATAAAATTCATCTGTTAACAAATTCTGGAACAAAGTACTTTTCACAAATAAATCTGGATCATTTGTGATATTTATTATGCATTTCTTTTGATGCTGTAGATTTTTGTACGTATCTGTTTCTTTGAAAGGACGAATTATTACTTGTTTTTCTTTGGTAATCAAGAAGCCCATTGGAGCAGCATTGGGTTGATTCTGTTGATCATATGTAGTAATAATTGCTTCATAGATAATTTCACTTTGAAAGGGAAGATTTGTATTTGACATGTATATCCAAGTTAAATAACAGATTATCTCATAATAATTTATTTGAATATTATTTTTAATAGATAAAGAGATAATAACTACAGTAAGCAATCGGTCTGATGATTTATGAAGCAATACAAGCAGTTAAGAAAAAAAGATTATGAACAAATTTGTTCAAAGCTTAGTATTGATCCGAAAATAGATTTGATTGCAACTCGCATTTTACATTCGAGATTAACCTATCTGACCGTACGAAAAACGTTTAGGAAATTAAAAGCAACTATAAAACAGAAAATTGTTCTTCTATTTGGACCAGGACCTTCTCTTGAAAGCTCTATTGAGCAGCTACTCACTTTGGTGACGAATTTCAGAAGAGAAGTAGTTATTGTTGCTGTTGATGGAGCTACAAAAGCGCTGCTTAAATTTGGAATTGATATTGATGTCATTATTACTGATTTAGATGGTAGCATAACAGCAATTAGAAAGAGTTTAGAGAATGGTTCAATAGTTGTTGTTCATGCTCATGGAGATAATATTTCAAAATTAAACGAAATTACTGACATATTACCAAAAGAAGGCATTATCGGGACAACTCAAGCAAAGGAAACTTTCAAAGTGAAAAATCTGGGAGGATTTACAGATGGGGATCGAGCTGCTTATCTAACAGCAAATATGCAAGCAGAAATAGTAATTTTGATTGGTTATGATTTTGGTGAAATTGTCGGGAAATTCTCCAAGCCAGAAAGTAAAAATGAAGATTTTCAAGCTTCGGAGAGGAAGCTAATCAAGTTCACTATAGCGAAGAATCTTCTCTCTCAGCTCCCTAATTTGTTTTCATCTATCAAATTTTACAATTTCTTAATTCAAGGTGAGGAAATTGAAAATATACCTAAAATTGCTTTGAGTGGATTTGAGGGGCTTCTGAATCAAAAAAAGACTAAATAGAATCTCTAGTTCTCTTCATCCAACAACCCTGTCCTTTGTATTCGAAAACTCCTACTTCTATAGCATCAATATTTGGGTGTTTACTAAACAGGGGAATTAGTTTGGATGATAATAATCGTGCAAATTCCTCAACGGTTGTGTTTTTAATCGGCAGCAAGGAAACATCGCTTTCCGGAAAAATATAATCCTTATTTTTTGGGATGAAATTAACAAACAACTCATTTTTCTTTTTAGTTATTGTAAGATGGGGGTTTTCAGTTGGCAATAGTATTTTGTGATCGAGTTCTTCCACGAATTTTCTTACAAAAGGTTTCAATTCTAAGAAATCAATTACGAGATTCTTGGCTTCATCTTGCTCACCGTAGATCTGTACTTCAACTAAATAATTGTGACCATGTAATCGTTCACAACCCGTATCTCCAAGAACAAAATGTGCTGCTGCAAATTTGAAGGATAATTCTCCTTGAACTAAACGATAGCTCATTTTTTTCACTCCACATTACTACTTGGTTATTCATTGTGTTCTTTTTATATAAAATAAATACTTCCCATTACTGGTGTCCGTTAGAAAGAGCTCATGATTATTACTTAAACACCATTTTGGGATATTTTTTAGAGATTTGGGTCTGTTAGTTATTAGTTTGAGAATTTCACCGACTTCGATTTTCTTGATGGAAACATTAAGCTCATAAAGCACTTTTGGGCATTCTTTATCCGTCATATCAAGGATAATACCAATTACTTCTGAGCTCTCTGAAGACATTGTGTTCAAGTGAATTTTTTATCAGCAAAGATTAAAAACATTTACTAAAGAGTTGAGGTTAAGAATATTTAATTATGAATTAACTTGTCAGATGTTTGAAACTAAGATTATTCGGATCTCGTTTTACATTTAGTAGGATATGAAAAATATGGTTAAAATTCTTGGTTTGGATATTGGTGGAGCAAATACTAAACATGCTTTAATTGAGGTTCAGAATGAGAAAATCGAATTACTTAGTTCTAGCTCTGATTATTTTCCAATTTGGAAAGATCATACATCCTTCCCAGAATTTCTTGAGACACTAAGGAGTAAATTAATAGAAGAATTTGGTTCAATAGATCAAGTGGTTTTTGTTACAACAGCAGAACTTGCTGATTGTTTTCAAACGAAAAAGGAAGGAATAAAATCCATATGCGGATTTGTTGAGGAGTGTTTCCAGTCTGGTAATGAAAAGAACTCACCGCTTATCCTCGATGTAAACGGTCAGTTTCTACATACACAAGAAGCTGGAGAAAATTGGCTTAATGTTGCTGCTACGAATTGGGTTGCATCAGCACTCTATTTGGGAATAAAACATCAAAATGCATTAGTTATTGATATCGGTTCTACAACAACGGACTTTACTCCAATATTCAATGGAAAAATAGTTGCACAAGGAAAAAATGATCTTGAACGTTTAACTAACAAAGAATTGGTATACTCCGGTTTAATTAGAACAAATGTTGTTGCGATTATTCAAGAAGTTAAAGTGAGAAATAAAATTGTACCGTTAGCAAGTGAGTTATTCGCAACAACAGGAGATGTCTACTTACTTCTAGGATTAATCTCTGAGGAAGAATTTACAGGGGACACAGCAGATGATAAACCTGTTAGTAAAGAAAATGCAAAAGCAAGATTAGCACGAATTGTTTGTTCTGATAGTAACCAGCTTGCTCATAATGATATAATGGATATTGCACGACAAATAAAAGAAAAGCAATTTGAGAAGTTATCAGATGCTTTGAATCATAGCTTAACAAGGTTCAGAGCAATGTTTGAATTAAATCCTGAAATAATACTCATTGGTTCAGGTGCTAAAACAATAGGGATTTCTTTGCTTAGAATGAATGGTATATATGAGCAAATTATTGCTGATGATATATTAGACGAATCTTCTTTGAACTCTTTTTGTGCTTTTGCGGTTGCGGTTTTATACTCAAAAAAAAATTTTGAAACAGAGGGAGGATCTGAATGAAAATTGATACAATTATAAAATTTGGCGGATCGATTACTGAAAGAGGTACCCTTAAGCAAATTGTTCTATTGGGAAAAACTCTATCTACATTATTTGACTGCAAACAGAATTTCGCATTAATTCCTGGTGGTGGGTTTTTTGCTGAGTTTGTTCGTGAAACACAAGAGAAATATGATTTAGATGATGAACAAGCACACTGGATGGCTATACAAGCTATGGAGCAACATGCTAGTTTTCTACTGAAATTTATTCCAAATTCAATTTTACATGACTTTTCTTGTAAGGATTTTGAATCATCAATTTTTGATAAATTACCGATCCTTAGAGTTATGAAATACATGAGAACAGAGAGTGATTTAGAGAAAACTTGGAATGCTACAAGTGATGCTATCGCAACAGAAATTGCTGTAAAGATTAAGGCTGAGAAATTGGTCTTCCTCAAAGATATAGATGGAATAATTGTTAAAGATAAATTAGTTAAGAAGATAACTATACAAGAATTACTTGAATTGAAAATAAGTCCTTTAGATAATAATACCCCAAAAATATTGCAAAGAAAAAACATTAAGGCATATATTATCAATGGCTTGATTCATGACCGTACAGAAAATCTATTAGAAGGAAAGGAGTTTATAGGAACAGAGATAATTTGCTAAAATTATTACAAAACATAAGAATTTTATGTCAGTGAATGATAAGAATGTTGGAGCTAGAAAGATGAGTCAAATTGCTAGAGTGAAAACTGGGATACCTGGATTAGATAAAATGCTAAATGGGGGATTACCAAAAGGCAGAACAATTCTATTAAGCGGACCAGCTGGAGCAGGGAAAACCACACTCGCAACCCAATTTATCTATCGTGGCGTCTTAGATCATGGCGATCCAGGAATTTATGTTACCTTTGATGAAAGTCCCAAAAGTGTGAGACAAAACTTCGCAAGTTATGATTGGAAATTAGAAAATTTGGAAAAAGAGAATCTTCTTGCACTTGTTGATGGGTTCTCCATGCGAGCAGGTGTAGCTTCAAAAGAGAAGTATAGTATTCGATTAGAAATTGATGATCTATTAACAACACTTATCGCATTAATTGATGAACTTGGTGCTGAAAGAGTAGTTATTGATTCTTTAACAGCTCTTGCTTTATCTTTAGAAAGTGAAATGCGAATTCGAAGAGAGATCTTAAAGCTTAGTGCTGTAATGTCGAGTCTTAAATGTACAACCATTGTTACCAGTGAGATGTCACAAAGCGGAGAAATTTCTCGGTATGGTGTTGAAGAATTCATGGCTTCTGGTGTAATAGTTCTTGATATTCAAGAAGTAAATCAAAGATTGGTTAGAAGTATTTACATCAGAAAGATGAGGGGAATCGACCATGAATTAGTTCGAAGACCTTTCGAAATGACTCAAAATGGCTGTGTAGCGTTATCTACTGAAACATTGTTCTTGTAATTGAAATAATATTTCAATACACATTATTTATTGTAATCCAAAATATCTTGTTCATTTGATATTTACTCAGTCTGTTGTATGGTTGGAAATTAACAATGTTTACGAAAGATTCTGATGTAAAAGAAGAAGATCTTGTTTTAATGGAAACAAAAGAGCTAAAAGAGAAGTGTGGGAATTGCAATAGTGGTCTTACTCTCAAATTATTTTGGTCAAGAAAGGAATATAAACAAAAAATAGAATGTCCAAAATGCGGATTAGCAGTTTGGAAGAGTAATTTGAAAAAATTAGATTATTGATCATTCATCTTTCTCTAGAACAACCCGAGTTAAATTTTTCATAGTTTTGAATAATTCTAAATTCCCAGTGATTTTACCTATAATATTAACTTCTGAATATGGTCGTATTTTCTCCCAAAATACACATATGGCTTTACTCATAGGCCAATAAGCAATATCTCCAGGTTCTACATCAAAGGTTGGACGCTCGGATTTTACTTGGATATCAATTAAGAAATTAGCTTGAGCATTATTCTGCACAATTAAACGACCACTTAATGGTAAAGCATACCAGATGTTTTCAACTGAATGGGGAGCTTTTACTCGATATAGCTCACCTTTCACTTCTCCTACACCATCAATTTTAAATTTGACTGGATAAATTTCCTTTACAGACAATAATTTGCACCGAGAAATAATACAACTTCAGACAAAAAAAGCTTCTGGAGAAAGTGTGGTGCCCCGACCGGGATTTGAACCCGAGTCCACAACTCGAAAGGCTGTGATGCTTGGCCGAACTACACCATCGGGGCAATGTTGATTTTCAACGTTTTCCTTGTTTGTACTATCTAGTTTTAAATCTTTCTTATTCTACAATAAAACATCATTTGGCAAATTAAATGAGGTTAAAAATAGAAAAAAAAGAGATATTTGCAGTAGGTTAACCCCACTGCATAGTTTACAGAATGATTATTTTCGTTTCTTAACGATGAGATATGTGATTGTAGCGATAGCCATGATTGAGGTGAAAGCAACTAACATGGTGAAACCAGGAGTTGTTGGAGTCCATCCTAAATCGTAACCAGCTTTTGTCATATATTCTCTTGCTTTGTCAATGTCGAAGTTGTAGCGAATGATGTTTGGATTATTCCAAATACCCATCTTTGGATAAAGTGGAGTATCACTGATAGCGTATTCGCCTCTGTGAATTACGTCGTTTATTTCAAATCTATCAAGAGCATAGTTGATTGCTTTTCTTACACATAAACCAATGCTTAGGGACGGGTCGCCAGGGGCGGGTGCACGATTACCTATTATTGGTCTTACTTCTCTCATGTTATGTCCGAAGAAACCAAAACTGTATGTTGTATCATCTTGTACAGTGTAGTCTGGATCTAAAATGAATTCGTCTTTCTTGGTTGGGTTCCAACCGACGCCTTCAAGATCTACTTTACCGGACTCAAATTCAAGCATTGAAGTTTGTTGGTCAGGTATAATTCTGATTCTTAATTGAGTCATACCATCCCATCCAGTACCGAAGCCGAATCTGTTGTCCCAATCCAAAGCTGCATCAGCAGTAACTACTGGGTCTAATCTCCAGCTATCTGTATTTACTGTGAGAACGGTTTCTACTCCTTCAGTGAAGCCACTGATTTCGAAAAGTCCAGTTCCAAAACAATTTGTTGCAAATGCATTCCATGCTGGGTCTGTAATATCAGGGGTTACTCCATCAGCTAATTGAGATTGATTCAAGTAGTGTTCAGGGAGAATTCGTGTGTTGAGTGATGGTAAGAACGGAGCATATGGATCGTTTGCTGCTGTGCCAGGGTCACCATCAATGAATAAGTCCATGGTCCATTGATCGAGTATTTGCATATCTTCAACCCAAGACCATAAATGTTGGTCATTAGAAACTTCTGCCCATGCATAAAGGGTGAAGTAAACGTCTTGAATATCGAAGACTTCATCGGTGAATCCACCAGCATCTGCCCATTCAATACCTTGTCTTACGACAATTCTCATCCAGGTATCATTAAGCATAGTATAGCTTTGAGCTAAATGTGGCCAAACTGTTAGATCAGCATCGTACCAAATCAAAACATCCATGGTTGCACTGCTGATGAAACTTGAAGAAGTATCATCTTGGAACAATGGATTAAGATCTGACCAAGCTGCGTCAGTAATAACTAACTCATCAGTGGTAATTTGTCCAGTGTGAGCAGCTGTCCAGTCCATCAAACCCCATGATTGTAATATACCATCAGACATATTATATCCGTCAAGGGTTGCCCA
>JAGMDP010000011.1 GCA_023128635.1 Candidatus Heimdallarchaeota archaeon
GAACCACAAGCAATCTTTGTAAAAGAGGATTTGATATATATTGCAGATGGTTCTCAGAATTTCCAGATTATTGGAAAAGATAGTGAGAATGATGGTTTAGCGAATTTACAAGAAGAATTCTATGGAACAAATCCTTTACTTGCAGATTCCGATGCAGATGGATTAAGTGATCGAGTTGAAGTTCTATTATATAGAACAAATCCTTTGTCAAATGACACTGATAATGATCTCATGGGCGATTATTTCGAAATATTTAACAGCTTGAACCCTTTTGATGCTAACGATGCTTTAAGTGATTTAGATGATGATAATCTAACAAATTTGGAGGAATTTCAACATTCCACGAATCCAAGAGATGCGGACACAGACGATGATTTCCTCACGGATGGCGAAGAGGTAAATACCTATTTCACTGATCCAAGGATACCTGACACCGATGGTGATGGTTGGATGGACAGCTGGGAAATTTATTATGGAACGAATCCTCTTGATCCTTTAGATTATCCTGATTTCGAAACTACTCCACCCTTTACAGAACCACCCCCTACAAATCCTTACAGTGGGGAGTTCAAATACTACTATCTTGTCATAGCAGCTGGTAGTATTGTAATCGTAGCTGGTGTTGTCTACTTAATTGTTAGATTTAGAGGGAGAAGATCTTTAATCTAATTCCTATTTTTCTTTTTACACTTTCTGGAAGTTGATTAGAGATAATTTCAAATGCTAATAGTGTTACTTATTTTCTATGAAAGAATTGACCTTGCTTTCTTGGAATGTTAATGGAATTCGTGCACTTAGCAAGAAGAATGTCTACAAAGAACAAGATTTTTTCTCTTGGTTGGATAGTGAATCACCCGATATCTTGTGCATACAAGAAACGAAAGCTCACCCAGACCAAGTATCAGAGAAACTACGAAACCCACCAGGTTATTTTGGTTATTGGAGTGCTGCAGAAAGAAAAGGCTATAGTGGTACTGTAACATTTACAAAAGAGAAACCAATCAGTGTGAGTACTGAATTAGGGATTAAGCATTTAGATACAGAAGGAAGACATGTCATTACTGAATATTCGGATTTTATACTCATAAATTCCTACTTCCCGAATGGAAAAAAGAATCAGGAACGACTCGATTATAAAATGGAATATTATGCAGAATTTCTAAAGTATATCAACAAGAAACGAAAACAAGGCAAGTCAATTATTTTCTGTGGAGATGTAAATACCGCACATACAAAAATCGATCTAACCCATCCAAAAGGAAATGAGAAAATTTCAGGCTTTCTGCCAATAGAACGGGAATGGATTGACAAAGTCATTGATCAGGGATATATTGATTCATTTAGACATTTTTATCCTGATGTTCTAGAGCAATATTCTTGGTGGTCTGTAAGAAGCATTGGTGCTCGAGAGAGAAATGTAGGTTGGCGTTTAGACTATTTCTTTGTCTCAGATGATTTAATAAAGAATCTTACAGAAGCTACAATAATGAAGGATGTATTGGGTTCCGATCATTGTCCAGTCTTATTAAAACTAAAGATCTAATGTGAAAAATAACAATAATCTTTGAGTTGATACCAATGAAAGATTTCACCATAGCGATTTATCAAATGGAGATAATCGTTGGACAAAAACAGAAAAATCTAAAAAAATTTGAAAATGTTGTAAAAGAAAATTCAACAGAAATAGATCTCTGGGTAGTCCCAGAATTGTTTACAACTGGATTCGCTTATAGTAAGTTCCCGGAACTTTGTGAAAATCTAAGCGAAAGTTTCACATTGCAATTCTTAGAGAAATTGAGTGAGAAATATGATGTTGGGATTGCTGGTTCATTTTTAGTAAGAAATGAAAAAAAGGCATTTCAAAACCTGGGTTTTATCATTAGTTCTAGTAAGGGATTAATCTACAGATATCCGAAAATTCACCTATGGGGAAATGAGAAGAACTATTTCCTAGCCGGAACTAAGGTGCCTCCTCCGATAGATTTTGATGGGAAAGCAAAAATTGGATTGTCAATTTGTTATGACCTTAGGTTTCCAGAAGTATGTAGAAGTTTAGTGTTAAATGGAGCAGAAATTTTAATTACAACTGCTGCTTGGCCAGAAGCAAGAACTTCTCATTTTGATCTTTTGGCAGCTGCAAGAGCATTGGAAAACACTTCCTATCATATTGCCGCAAATAGAGTTGGACTTGAGAAGGATATCTATACAACAAATTATTCTGGTTCATCTCGAGTAATTGATCCAATGGGGAATCCTATAGTCGAGCTTGGAGATGAAGAACAAGTAATTACAGCTAGCTTATCAGCAGAATTGTTGAAAGAAACAAGGGAGTACATCCCTGTTTTGAAAGATAGAAAAGAAATAGACCTTTGACCAATTTTCTACATTATTCCAAGAATTTCCTTAATCAATTTTGCAGCAGCTAATGCTGAAATTCCTGAGGGATCAAACTTTGGACACAATTCAACTATGTCAAATGAATGAATTTTGATTCCTTGTAATCCATGTAGAAATTCTATTAATTCTCGAGTGGTCAATCCTGCAGGCTCCGGATTTCCTACCCCAGGAGCATAAGCTGGATCAAGAACATCAAGATCTATAGATAAATACACTCCATCAAGATATTTTGGGATGAACGACTTTACAGTTTCAGCAGCTGTTTGGGGGCCATTTTGAGCAATATCTTTTGTTGTGATTGTTTTAATACCAACGGAATTTGCATAGTCCACTTGTTCAGGAGTCGGTGATCTTATACCAACTTGTATGATTGTTTCCGGTTCAATATTAGTTTCATCTATTATTCGTTTTACAACACAAGCATGAGAGTATCGGTTTCCCTCGTACTGTTCATATAAATCTGGATGAGCATCAATGTAAATTAAACCCATTCGGAGATCTTGTAGCTTCTTGAGAGCAGTAAATGCAAAGTAAGTGCTAAGATGATCTCCTCCTAAGAAAAAGAAACGCATTACATTACGATGATACCTGTGAAGGGTACTTAGAACTAGGTTCTTTGCTCCTTCAGCATCAAGGCCTTCGATAAGCGCATCACCTAAATCAAAGATTTGCCAGGAGTCCTTTAAGTTTCTCCCAGTCTCTGCAAACGAATTATAAAGCTGTCCGGAAGTTGCATGACGAATATGTTTGGGTCCTTCTGCAGCACCTTTCCTAAAAGAAGAAGACGCATCCCAAGGTAAACCTAAAACACCTAGATTGGCAAAATTAATGCTTTCAGTCACCGAATTAAAAAATGGTTCTTTAATGTCTGATTTTTGACTCATTAACTAACACACGCTACATTTTATGATAGAATTATTCCACAACTATATGATTTTTTTCGCAGAAAACTGATTATTTTATGACCATAAAATATAATCGGACATAAAACTATCTTTAAATATGTTTGAGACCTAATATAACATGAAACAAAGGAGAGTAGAGGCGTCAATGTTCCTAATGGTGACTAATGCACTCTAGGAAAAAGACAATGACTCTAGGAAGATTAGAGAAATGGAGACCAGAAGAAGAATCAGAAATCGCTTATTACAAGCGCCTTCTCCGCAAATCACCTAAACAATACTCATTATTGGATCTCCTGGCGGATGCTTTCTTTAGACAAGCTGATTACGAAGAAGCTATTCATTGTTGGCAAAAACTTCTAAGAAAAAGGACTGTAAAAGATAAATTCCGAGTTTTCATGAAAATAGCCCAGTCATATGAGCATATTGGAGAAATAGAACATGCTTATCACTACTATGGGAAAGCAGTAAAGGCAAATTCTTGGAATTTAAATGCTCTTGGTAAATGGGGGCAGATGGCTTATATCTTGGAAAACTATGATGATGCTTTAACATCATTCGAAACCATAACAAAACGAGAATCATACAATGAAATAGCTTGGCACAATTTAGGTTTGACAAATTATAACCTTGGTTTTCAAGAAGAAGCTATAAAGTGCCTAGAAACCTCGCTTACCTTTAATGAAGAGACTGCAGATACTTGGTACTCTTTAGCTACAATTTACGCTGAGAATTATCTTCTAGATAAAGCCTTGTTCTCTCTCGAACAAGCCTTAACTCTTAATCCTGAATTGAAAGAAACCGCTAAGGATGAGCAATCATTTCATTCACTTATGGATCTCTCGTTGTTCAGATTCATGATTCAAGTTTAGGTGAAGAAAAAAATAGAAATAGGGAAGAAGCTTCCCAATTTGGTTGTTCTAAATTATATTCTATGGACTAAAACCAGTAGAATACAAAGAAACCCAGTAGCACAACGATTGTTGCTGCAATTGGTATAATGCAAACTGATAACCAACCGAGTATTCTACCTATTCGTCCATTCGATTCACCAGCTGTACCTTTCGATGAATAACCAGTTATTATAGCAATAAGTGGACCGATACAAGGTAGAATTTGTAAGCAACCAAGAATTCCGAATATTAAAGATAAAGTTCCCGTAGATGTGTCTTGTGGATCAGGCATTTTTTTAACTCCTTGTTAAAACATTTCATTTACCTTTTCTGCGTTAATAAATCTTTTTCAGTTCTTAGTTGACATATAAGAAAAAGAAAGAGGAACGTTTTCCTCTTAAATTGTAATCCTTCTTAACTTAATCAATGAAACATTGCAAATTAGTGTTGATATTAGTGCCCCAAGATATGAGAACCCACCTAAATAAAAAATTGCGACTGCAAAGTTCTCTTCAGCTCCAGCAGCTATACCAATTATTATTATAATCAAATAAAAAACTGCGAAAGCGATTAATGAAAATTGTGCTTTGAAAGTAGGAATTTTTTGATTGTAAGTCACATTTATCTTCTTCACTGCTTTGTTGAGAAGGAATAAGAAAGCTATCAGAAAACTATGACTAAGTAAATGTAAACTCAGAAAGGTAGCACTAGTTACATAATAAAGTGTGTTCGGAGATACATTAATTATTGATATAATTTCGTTAATAATAATTCATTGCACTATAAAAAAGGATTATGCAAGAGAATTCCTCAGAAGAGGATAGAGAGACAGGTAAGAGCTCCATCGCATTTTGTGAATTCTGAAACATCAATAGTTTTAACTTCAAAACCTGCCTCTTGTACGATCTCTGCTGATTTTGGATATTTGCTAGGCATAATAGTAACGCCATGAATTGTTAAGGTGTTTGCAGCATAAGATTCAGAGCGAGGAATAATAACTTTAGCAAATTGCTTCAATTGTGGAATATTAGCGAATTTCTCGGCTACAGCTACAGTATTTTTTCCCAAGTAAGTGACATGACTCTTAAGATGCATGAATTCAGGGATAGGTATGGTTTCAACATGAACATCCAGAAATGTTTGCATTTGATGGGCGCCATCAATATTGGTTCTTTGAGATAAGCCACAAATTAGAGTATCCTCAAGATGGATAACATCTCCTCCATCGATGGTTGCCGGATCAGAAGCAGCACCTACATTAAAACGATCTTTGAGAACTTTTATGACCTCATTCTCTTCCCCACGTCTACTTTCTGCACCAATTCTAGTAATGAATGCTCTACTCTTAAAAACGACAACAGTGTCCTCAACGAAGCATGCATCTGGTAATTTGTCCTCTCGAGGCAAAGAGATAATCTCTAAACCAAGCTCTTCGAGGGTTTGACAATAGATCCTATGCTGATTACGAGCTTGACCTATGTTTATGTATTTCTTGAGAGGATGATCTGAAAGACAACTGTCATAACTAATGCCCGGTTCTCTGACAATTGCAAACTTATATTTCATCAAATAGCACCCTTATTTTAGTCTAGAATTATCTATGATAAACTGAAATAAAAGCTTTAGCTGTGCAATAAAAGATGAAAAATGAAATGAATCTTGTTCATGTAGAGATTTCAATTCATTTCTTTAAAGAAACTAACCATTGCAATAAATTCATCACTCTAATCTTGGGTTCTGGTTCAGCATCGAAATCGAAGTCATCATCATCGTAATCCATTTCATCTCGAGCAATTGTATCAGCTCCTCTTCCAAGTGTTAATTCACAAGTAGGACAGAAAGTAAGAATAATTTCCGCACCAGCTGCTTCTGCTTCTCGATACCTTTTCTTAGAAATTTCGATAGCAATTTCAGGATACGACATAAGCATGCCTGATCCTGCACCACAGCAATGACTATCTAATCCAGAGTTTTCCATTTCAACAAATTCAATATTCTTGATACTTTTGATGATCTCTCGAGGTTCGTCAATAATACCTCCAAATCTGCCTAAGTGACAAGGATCATGCCAGGTAACTTTGATTTTATCTTTGCTTTCGAATTTTAGTTTTCCATCTTTTACCATTTGATGGAGTTTAGCTATGAAGTGGATAGGCTTAGGTTTAAGAATTTCACCGAACTCTTCTACATAGGTTCTAAAACAAGTTGGGCAACCAGTAACAAGCTCATCTACATTAGCGTCATTAAGGATTTTGGCAACTCCCTTCATTTTCCTTTTGAAGTCTTTCTTGTGTCCAGAATCCCAAAGAATATTCATACAACAAGGTTCATCTTTGCCAAGGTACTTGTAGTCACCAAGCAATTCAGCTATAAGTTTTAATGTTTCTTGTTGACTAATAGAATAAACACAACCACCGTAAAGCAAAATCTTACTCTTTGGGTTAGATTTCAATTCAGGGATCTCTCTCGATTCGGGAGATTTCTTGAATGGATTACCGTATTTCTCAACTGATTCAATCCCACCTTCAAGATATTTATCTGTCATACCAGATTCAACTAGGTCAGCTTTGAAGTCTCTGAAAATCTTGGTATTGTCAAGAGCACAATTCTTCTCACAATAACCACAAAGCAAACAAGTATTGGCAAGTTTAAGGACTTCCACGTTTACTTCGACTGAGCCTTCAATAATACCTCGAGCAACCAAGTTTCTTCCTCGAGAGGAGTATGTTTCTAGGCTTGTAACTTCATAAACTGGACATTTTTGAATACAAAAACCACAACGGGTTCGATTACAAGTATAAATTTCTTCTAAATGTTTCTTGGTTTCTTCTAAATCCATTTTTAATCAGTCCTCGTACCCGTACATTTTAATGGGGAATTTCTTGCCAGGATTCATGATGCCGTTAGGATCAAACACTTTCTTAATATTGAACATGTATTCATAGGCTTCTTGGTGTTCTAGTTCACCAATCCAAGGTGTCTTGAATTCTGAATCACCGATGTAAGTTGCTGAAGTTCCTTCGAGTTTAATAGCAACCTCGCTCATTTCTCGAACGTAACTGTAAAAGCCTTGCACGTTTTCAGGATCCTTATCATCAACGAAAACAGCAAAACTAACACTTGGGCTCAATCTATTTGGTCGCTCGTGATACACACACATACCTAGGATTTGCTGGTTGTATTTTCCAGCGATTTCCAGGAATGATTTGTAAGCTTCCTCGATTTTACCAATTGGTATACCACAGTCAACTGCTCCAAATTTCTTCTCTCTTTGAGAATCAGGCCACTTCTGCCTGAAAGGAGTAAAGTCAACAGTATACTTTGAAGCCCACCAACCATCTGTGAGTTCTACTTCTTTTACTGGTTGACCCTTATGTCTTTCACAGATTTCAAGAGCATAATCTCGAGAGAATTTTACTACTTTATCATGATCTTCCATACTGGAAAAAGAAATCCCTAGCAAAGCTTCTGACCAATCAGGAATATCAGGTTCTTTGCCATGTTTCTCACGATAAGAATGAGTATAGAAGCCCAATCGTTTCTTGCAATTGATATGAGCTGATTCCAATGCAAGTCCAGAATGCATAATATCACGAATGGCATTCATAGAATCATCAAGTGATGGGAATACAACCATGTCAACCATTCGGGTCTTCATAACTGGGATGAGTTTCACAGTAGCTTCAACAATAATACCTAGGGTTCCTTCAGAACCAACTAATAACCAATTTAACTGATAACCAGAATTAGAACAAAGGGCTTTTCTACGACCTGCTCGAACGATTTTACCTTCGCCGGTAATAATGACTGCATTAGTAAGATGATCAATCATTCGTCCATGTCTGATGCCAAAAGCAGAATCATTATTGCAAGCAATTGAAGAACCAACGGTTACTGCCTTCTTGCTTTCTGGTTCCTGAGGAAGATATAAACCATATTTTTTCGCAGCTTGATTCAATTCCCAAAGAGTGATGCCCGCTTGGACAGTAGCAGTCATGTTGTCAACATCAATTTCAATGACTTTATCCATTCCTTTTGTTTCAAAAGCAATACCACCATAGATTGGGACGGCTCCGCCACCCATGCCTGTAAGGCCACCCATTGGTGTAACTGGGATGCGGTGCTTATTTGCGATTTCAACAATTTTTGCACACTGCTCTGTTGTTCTTGGCCGAACTACCACATCTGGCAGATGAATATTCTTGTCATCTCGAGGAGACCAATCTCGAGAATAAGCCATCCGATGAATCTTTTCATCGAATACAATGTCATCGCCAACTGCATCTTTTAACTCCTTGATTATCTCCGGAGTTATTTTTCCAAACTTCATTTTTTACATTCCTAGAAGTATTAATTTAATCCGTGTATAGTTTGAGTAACTTTATTTTAAAAGTAACTATACCCTTTCAATTCCCGAGATTTAAAGACTAAGAAGCAATCTAGAATTCTAAACCAATTAATTCAGCGACTTTTTCCATTAAAACAGTCATTTTTCGATTGTGATAATTGATTCTTCGAAGGAAACTATACATCGTTGCACTATCAATATTGTTTTCATTAATGAATTCAGCTCTTTCTTCTAGCCATTGTTTTAGTTGTTTGTCTGACTCGACATTTATCGAATTAAATTCCTTCAGGAAATCCTTGAATTGATCCTCAGAGACTTTAGGATTCAGCGCTTTAGCAAATCGTCCTGCTTCAGCAAAATAATTATTATACTTAGTTTTGTCTTTTTTACTCTCAAAAAGGAAGCCACGAGCGGTGCGACCAAAATAAGCAACATTATGTCTGCCTTCATGTAGTGTAGCTACCACATCTAATAATCCGAAATCTTGCAATTTTTGAATGTGAAAATACATGCTTTGCAATTTCATTTTTTCTTCGAGTTTCTTATTAGCCATATCCAAGAGTTCCTTAGCAGAAAAAGAATGACGAATTCTCTTTGTACCATTAATCCATTTCTCTTCCTTCCCCTTTCTTATGGAATAAATGATTAGTGTTCTAACCTCATGTGTTAAGACTTCCTCGCTGGGAATATCTATACTCACAACTAAGGGTAATTTCTCCCAATAACTATAGAGTAATTCTTTTTTCTCTAACTCTTTCTTGCTTTCCTTCTTGCTCATGAGCTCGCCTTCTTTAATACTGTTTTTAGAATCCTAACCGAAATATATAAGTTTCGACCATTCAATAGTTATTTGAATGGTACCGTTCAACTTCTGATTGAATGGTTCAAATACGTTTTGAACAATAGAGGTGTTTAGAAAAATGAAAACAAGAACATTGGGTAAAACAAAATTGAAGGTAAATTCAATAGGAATGGGTTGCTGGGCAATAGGTGGACCCTTCTACCATAGTGGTGGTAGAATTATTTCTTATGGTCAAGTAAAGGATGATGAATCAATACAGGCTCTGGAGCGAGGAATAGAATTAGGTGTAAATCTTTTCGATACAGCCAATAACTATGGTGGAGGAAGAAGTGAGAAAGTTCTTGGGAATGCTTTGAAAGGAAGAAGAGAGGATTTTGTCATTGCTACTAAATTTGGAACTGTTTGGGATTTTGATTCCGGTGATCCTGAAGTTCCTATGCGATTAGTCGGAAGAGATCACACTCCTGATGGTATTCGAAAAGCGTGTGAAACCAGTTTACAGAATCTGCAAACTGATTATATTGACTTTTATCAAGTTCATTCAGGAAATATGACTTCAGAAGAAGCAGTAGAAGTTGTTGCCATATTAGAAGAACTAGTAAGTGAAGGAAAAATTCGATATTATGGTTGGAGCACAGATCATTCTGATCGAGGTGCACTACTAGCTCTTGGTAAGCATTTTGCTGGCATGCAGTTTCGATTGAATATAATTCATAGTAATAATGAGATGTTGAAATTCCTTGATGAAAACAAAGGTTTTGGTCTCATCAAGAATCCATTAAGTGGAGGATTGCTAACTGGAAAATACAAGGATGATTCTACAGTCCCTCGAGATCATAATTGGCATGGGAGAGACTTCACTGAAGGGAGAATAGGACAAACAAGAGTTGTTTTGGAAGAGTTACGAGAGCTTGTGGTTAATGATGGAAGAACACTTGTTCAAGCATCCCTCGGTTATATTCTCGCAAAACACGATAGACTAATTCCAATTCCTGGCTTCAAAACTATCAAGCAAGCAGAAGAGAATTCTAAGGTAATTGAACAAGGTCCGCTTTCCAATAAACTTGTTTCACAAATTGACAAGTTATTTGCAGAAGTGCATCAAGATCAATCAGAAGTAGGAGGATAATGTATATGAAACGAAATTTAGGAAAATCCAATATCAAAGTAAGTGCCATTGGTTTAGGTTGCTCCCCCTTAGGGGGTCTCTTTTATCACAAAGGTGAACCATGGTCACATGGAGAAGTAAATGAAAAGGATGGTATTGAAGCGATTAAGAGAGGATTAGACTTAGGAATTAATCTCTTTGATACCTCGGATGTCTACGGGTGTGGAAAAAGTGAAACACTCCTCGGAAAGGCAATAAAAGACAGAAGAGATGAAGTGGTTATTGCTACAAAGTTTAGTTCTGTTTGGGATATGAATTCAGGTGATCCTAAAGCTCCTTGTCAATCAACAGGTGAAAAGAATATTACTCCAGAATACATCAAGAAATGCTGCCAAGAAAGTCTCAAACGATTGCAAACAGATTACCTTGATATCTATCAATTGCATTGGTCCTCAATGAAAGTAGAGGAAGCAGATAGAGTTCGTAATGTTTTGGAGGAATTAGTTGATGAAGGATATATACGAACTTTTGGCTGGAGTACTGATTCAATTGAACGCGCAAAAGCTTTCGCTGATAGTAAGAATTGCTCTTCTATGCAATTCTCAATTAATTTTACACGCTCAAATAACTCAATGTTAGCATTACTTGATGAGTATGAACTCGGTGGACTGATTAGATCTCCTCTTGGTATGGGGATATTAATTGGAAAATATAACGAGAAAAGTGTAGCATCAAAAGATCACTACTTACAAAGAGTAAACTTTAGCGATGAACGTTTTGTGAAAACATTCGAAGCAGTGAATGCAGTTAAGGAATTAATGACTAGCGATGGAAGAACGTTAGCACAAGCAGCATTAGGTTATATTTTAGCTCAGCATGAACGAGTTATTCCAATTCCTGGTTTCAAGAACATAAAACAAGTAGAAGATAATGCGAAAGCTATGGATTTAGGACCACTTTCTAAGAAAGTAATGAACCAGATTAATGATATCTTTTCGGGTTTACGTATGGATATGAGTAAAGCGTAATGAAGTTGGAGGAATTACATGAAGTATAGAAATGTAGGAAAACATGGTGTGAAAGTCTCAGAAATTAGTATCGGAACGATGTACCATGGTTCAAAAGTAACAAAAGAAAACGCTCTGAAATGTTTAGAAGAAGCGCACAACCAAGGAATAAACCATATTGATAATGCAGACAGGTATGGATTGTTTGATGATATTCAGATGGAATTCGAGAAGCGAATAAGGTCAGAAGCAATAGTTGGAGAATTCCTCAAGGATCACTCTAGAGAGGATTTCGTGATTAGTAGCAAAGTATGGTTCAAAATGCGTGAGAGTGTGAATAGTGGAGGATTAAGTCGGAAACACATTAGAGAAGGAATACGAGATTCGTTAAAGCACTTACAAACAGATTATCTGGACATCTATTATTGCCATCGAGCTGATTATTCAACTCCATTGGAAGAAACAATCTCAGTAATGACAAATCTCATCGATGAAGGATTAATACATTACTGGGGAACAAGTCGCTGGCCAGCAACTCTCATAGAACGAGCAATAGGTTTAGCGAAGAACCTAGGAATGTATCCTCCTCATGTGGAGCAACCAAAGTATCATATGTTGGAACGGTATATCGAAGTTGATATTCTGGAAATTGCTGCTTTTCATGGTTTAGGATTAATCGCTTATCAACCACTCGCAGGTGGAGTGTTAACAGGGAAATATCTCGAAAAGATTCCAAAAACTAGTCGAGCTGCTAAAAGTGGATATCAAGCTGGTATGCTTAAACAATATGGTGATAAAGTAACACAACTTGTTCCTTTAGCTGAGTCACTAGAGATACCATTGAATCAATTCGCAATAGCTTGGACACTTCAAAAACCAGAAATTAGTTCAATAATTATTGGTGCTTCCAAACCGGAACATGTTGTTTCTAATGCTCAAGCAAGTGAGGTTACTTTAAGCAAAGAAATCATTGAAAAAATCGAAGAAGCATTGAAAAATAGCTGATTTCGATATTAAATAAGGGTAAATCTTGAATTTTCTCTTGAGAAAAAGATTTATCCTATCATCTTAATTTATTTGTTGGGGTTACTATTTTGTCATCTAAATTGGAGAAAGAAATAGAAGGAGTAAAATCACTCATCTTTAAAGGAGAGCTCAAAGAAGCCCATAAAATAACTAAGGTTTTGTTGAAGAAAGACAATCTGCCTAAAGAGGATGAACTGAAAATAATTGTTTTGCAAAGTGAAATTAAGAATTATCAAGCATTGCATACTGAATCTCTAAAACTTTCAGAAAAAGTACTCAAAGAAAGCGAAGGAATTGAGAACAATGTGTTAAAAGCTGATGCTTCGAATATAAAAGCACTATCACTCTACAATATCGGTAAATTCAAAGAAAGCTATGAAGCAACAAAAAAAGGATTAGAATTCATCAAAGATGATGAGAAATTTGATTTAAAGCAAATAGCACAAACTAAGGTATTGTTGCTTTTAAATTTGGGAACGTTAGAATTTGAGTTTGGAAATTTTCAAGAAGGCAAGAAATTATTTGATGAAGTACATGAATTCACTTTGAAAACCAAGATTGATTACTTGATTGGATTAGCAAAAAGCGTTCTAGGTCAAGCAACTATGTTCATTGGCAATGTTGAGAAAGGTGAAGAATATGTTGATAGTGGATTAAAAATCCTGGAATCTCTTGAGAAGCACTATTTCATAATTTATACTTATTTCGTATACGCAACTGTAAAACAATTGGTCAGAAAATTCGATGTTGCACTAGAATATCATCAGAAGGGTATTGATCTCTGTTTAGAAACAGGAGCGAAATTATTGCTTTATGGTTTTTATACTCATGTAGCACTTATTTATGCTTGTCGATACGATTTGGATAAGGCTTTAGAGTACAATGAACTAGCACTAGAATTAACACAAACCGGAAAAGCTGTTCTGTACATTAATATTGGTGCCATCTACTTGTTGAAAAATGAAATAGAAAAAGCATATGAAAACTTCTTAGAAGGTTTAGCTGATAGCAAAAGAACAGGTCAATTTAGAATGGTACCTGGTCTCCTTTATCATTTGGTCTTGTCGTCTATTCTACTAAAGAAGACTGATCAAGCAAAAAAATATTCGGAAGAAATAAAAGAACTAACAAAGGAATCGAGTTTTGAAAAAATAACTCAGTATTATCAACTTGCAGAAGTTCTCATTCTCAAGGAAAGTACTCGAATTCAAGATTGGTTTAAGGCTATTGAAATTCTTGAAGAGATCGTAAAGGAAGGAAAATTATCTAAAGATTCTCAAATTGATGCCCTCTTCCATCTTGTAGAAATCCGACTAAAAGAATTACAGGTTACCGCTGATCAAGATATTTTAGTAGAAGTTAAAAAACAGATTGAAATCATACAAAAGCATGCTGAAGAAAGACAGCAATACACAATGATTGCAAATTTGTATCGTTTGAAATCACAACTAGCCTTGGTTGAATTGGATGCCGAGAAAGCAGTTGAATTACTTGTTACCGCTAAAACATTAGCAAAAGAAAAGAACTTACAATTCATAGTAACAAATATTCAGGAAGAACAAACAAAACTCAAACAACAGCAAAACATGTGGAATCGAATGAAGGAACAGAAAGCACCTTTAAAGGATGCATTGAAAGAAGTTCATTTAAACAGCAGTGCTAAAAAACTTGCAAATGAAACAATTCTAGAGGTACGCGATGAAAGAACCGGAGATGTCATCGAATACCGAAAGCTGTTTTCCTTGAAAATTTAGAGAGAAAGATTTTTCTCGATAAATAATATTGATATATTTGAGGGTATGTCATGCCATTTGTTGAAAGAAGCGGAATAAAAACTCATTATCAAGTTGAAGGAAAAGGTCCTGTAATAGTAATGCTATATGGTTTTATGGGATCCATGGATACTTGGTATAAATATAGCTATGTAGATTCCTTGAAGCAAAATTATCAACTAGTGTTAATAGACTTACGAGGGCACGGAAAAAGTGACAAACCTCACGACCCAGAATTATATTTAATGAAAGAATTTACATCAGATATTATAGCAATAATGGATAAATTAGAAATAAAAAAAGCTCACTTTTGGGGCTACTCATTTGGCGGTTATCTTGGATTATGTCTAACAAAAGATTATCCTAATCGTTTTCTTTCTTTCATACTTGGAGGAATCTCTCCTCAAGAAGCCCCAGAAGAATCATGGGACGCAATTAGAAAATGGCATGACTCATTAAAAGCAGGTAAAGAAGCATATATTTCCAGATTAGTAAAAGGTGGGTTAGAGTTAACTCCGGAGAGAAGATCAGAATTAGAGAGCTTTGATTATGAAGCACTTGCTGCCTGTCTGCGTAGTAGAGATATTTTTCTTCCCATGAATGAACATTTACCAGAGTTGGAAATTCCTGTCTTATTCTATGCAGGTGAAGATGATGAATGGGGGCATTTTCCTAGACTACTCGAATATAGCAGTAAAATGAAGAATGTGAAAGTTGTTGGAATTCCAAATCAAAATCATGCTGTTCAGGAACAAAAGGATCTAGTTCTTCCACACATACTTGAGTTTTTAGAAGAGATGAAGAAATAATCTTGATAGATATGACGCTGAATAAGTCTTCGACTGAAGTTATTCACATTAAGAAATTTGAGAGAAAGATTTTTCCATGAAGAAAAGATAAGAATAAGCGAGGTTTATCAATGTCATCCTCAATTCAAAAGCAATTCAATGATTTGATTCAACTAATAAGTCTAGGTCAATTTAATGATGCATTAGATTTAGTAGATAAAATCTCAAAAATAAAAGGACTTAGTAAAGAGGATAAACTTGAATGTTTGCTTCTTAGAGTTGAAATTGAGAATTATTTGGGAAATTACAAGAAATCTTTGCAGATGGCAGAGAATGCAACAAAACAAAGTAAAGAATTGAAAAATGATAAATTAATCATTAAATCTCTTTATTGGAAAGCTGTTGGTTTCTACATTTTTGGTGACATTAAGGGAAGTCTTGATTTAATTGAAAGTGCTTTGAAATTAATGACTGAAAAAAATCTCCTAATTGATTCTTCATTAATTAAATTTAGAATTCTACTAATAGGTATGAAGGGATTAGTATTTTCTAATACTGGTAATTACAAAATTGGTCTTGAATTTTTAAAGCAAGCAATTGAGTTAGCTGAGAAGGCAAATAATAAACATTTACTGGCATTCTTTACAACTCATTTTGGTCTATATACTCTATTTGCAGGTAATATTGCAGAAGCAGAAAAGATTCTAAATAGGGCTTATAAAATTGCTAAAGATTCGGGTAATAAACAGCAAATTGCCTTAGCAATAATGCGAAAGGGTCTTTTAAAAACATATGAATTAAAACACAAAGAAGCTTTGGAATTATATTTTAAAAGTATCGAGATAATGGAAGAGACAGGATCAACATATCTTCATTTTGGATCTTATCTGAACATTGGTTCAGCTTACACATCACTTTTCCAATTTGATAAAGCGATAAAATACTTGAAAAAAGCCTTAACCTTTGAGAGCGGTTTTGACTTTATGATTTATACAAACCTCGCTGAAGTTTATTATTGGAAAAATGAATTAGATCTTGCTTTGGAGCATTATTTAGGTGCCCTAGAGAAGAGCACCGAAATCCAAGATAGAAGATATCATCCGATAATTCTTTACAGTCTAGTTAATATCTATGTTCAAAAAAAGCAATTCGCAGAAGCTCAACAATATCTAAACCAACTTGAGAAAATTAGAGATGAAGAAAACCTAAAACAATATGATGAGTTACACAAATTTGCTTCTATTCAATTCTACAAAGCAAGTACAGACATACGAGATTGGAGTAAAGCAGTTACGTTCGCAGAGAAGTTCATATCAGGAGAAGATGCATATAGTGAATGGCGTGTAGATGCTCTTTATTCAATTCTAGAAATACGCTTAAGAGAATTACAAATCAATGCTAATGAAGAAAGCTTGATTCAAGTTAGTAAACAAATTGATGAGGTTTTCCAAAAGGCAGAAGAGAAGCAACAACATAATATGATAGTAAACTTATACCGACTAAAAGCTCAGCTAGCTCTTGTTGAATTAGATGTTAAAAAAGCAGTCGATATGTTGGTCACAGCTCGAACTATTGCTAAAGAGAAAGGTCTTGAATTACTCGTCCAAAACATCACAAAAGAGGAAAAGAAGCTTGAGGAACAGATTAGTATGTGGACGAAATTTCAAGAACAGAAATTACCTTTGGTTGACACATTAAAACAAGTCTCCCTTGAAAATACAGTGCAGAATATCGCAAAAGATACTGTAGTAGAAGTTCGTGACGAGGAAACCGGGAAAACAATTGAATATAGAAAACTTTTCGCTTTGAAGATTTAAGAAATCGTTTTTTTTCATACTAATTTTTATATATCGGTAGTTACTTAAATTCACGAAATATCGAATCCATGCATCTTTTGTATTTATCAGGAGATACGTCTAATGGCAAAAGCAACAAAGATACAAATGAATCCATATGAAAAGCTGTCTCAAACACTCAATACAGTCCCGAATGGTTTTATGATGCTTGAAGACGGTACTCATTTGAGAATGCTCGAGTGGATCTATGAACCCTGGGAAGCAGATTTGGCAAGCAAATTGAAACTCGCTGGTGAAACACTAAGAAGAATGGCTAGACGTCTTCGAATGTCCAGAGAAGATTTAGCTAAGAAACTATCAATAATGGAAAGAAAAGGGCAATTACATATTATAAGAAAAAAAAGAAGAATAAAATACGGTTTATTACCTTTTGTTATTGGATTATATGAAGAACAAATTCATCGAATGGATGCTGAATTTGCTCAGTTGTTTGAAAACTATGTCCAGAAAACACGAGGAGAATTACTCTTCACTTCTGAACCTCCTATTCAAAGAGTAGTGCCAATTAATCGTGTCATAAAGACAGATCTCAAAATACATACCTATAATCAAGCTGAGACTCTAGTCCAAGAAGCAAAAAGCTGGGGAATAAGAGATTGTATTTGTAGAAAACAACAAAAATTGATAGGGAATGGATGCGATTATCCCCTTAGTATTTGTTTATCATTTTCTTCGAGGAAAAATGCTTACGATGATAATAATGCTACAAAACCAGTTTCCAAAACTAGAGCACTTGAATTACTGAGAGAAGCTGAAGAAGCAGGACTCGTTCATACATCAATGAATATTGAAAAAGGGCAATCCTATATCTGTAATTGTTGCACCTGTTGTTGTGGGATATTACAAGGATTAGTCAAATACGACCAAACCAACGCTTTCGTGAAATCAGACTATGTTTTGAGTATTGAAGAAGAATCTTGTTCTGGTTGTGGTAAATGCATTGATCGCTGTCAATTTAATGCTCTAACAATTACTGACAAGAATTGTCAAGTTGATGAAAAGTGCGTAGGATGCGGTGTTTGTGCTTTGGTTTGTCCACAGGATGCATTGTGTCTTATTCCTAGGGACAGCAAAGATATTTCGAAACCTCCAAGGAATATTCTGTTTTGGATGATAAAACGAGCTTTTAAACGAAGAGTTAACCCAATTAAGATTTTATTCTAACATAGAAAAATAATCTTTATGCCATATAGACAACTTTATTTTCAATATCAAACTCTCGTATAAATGGATAGTAATGTCAAAAACACTATTTCTTGAACCTCATTACGGAGACTTTGCTTGGTCTTGCAGTGGATTGGTTGCACAGAATAGAGAGGATTCGATTATAGTATCTATTTTTCCACCTAAGAGAAAATATTACAGGATTCAATTCAAGGGGATAAAATATCGAAGAAAGAAACGAGAAGAAATAAGATTCGCAAATATCTTAGGTGTTGAAATAATATATCTCAAGTATAAGTCAGCATTCCTTCGAGGAAGAAACCTAGAAGATCTTTTTGATAAAATACTCAATCCCGTTGAAGAAGAACAAGTTTTGAAACTCCGGAAATATATTTTTGAATTAATCAAAAATGAGGATATCTCTGAAGTCTATTGTCCTATGGCTCAAAGAAACCAAATAGATCACTTAATCGTGAAGAAAGCCGTTGCAGGTTTAAAACAAACTGATTTTGATATCTATTATTATGAAGATTTTCCGAACTTCTTACCGGAATCGAGGAAGTTACAAGTAAGCACAGCTCTTAAGGCACTCAAAGTAGATATCTCTGATGTAATTGAAGAAAAGATTCAAGGAATTCTTCAATACGATTCACTGGTAGTACCCTACTTTATATCCAAGGAAATTTTAGTTGATTTAATCAGAAAAACACCTTTTGAGACTTTCTGGAAAGAAGACATTTAATTTAGTTAGTTCTCTTTAAGAAAAAGAGAGGAAATTGTAATATTTATCCAATTTACTCTTCTATTCGCTCTAACTTGAATACTACTGGTTTTAAACCATCGGAACAAGCAGAATATTTGAGCCCTGCTAAATCTCCTCCAGCAAAGTCTCCTCCCATTGTTAGGATGGCTACATCTCTGTAAATATCAACCCACGCCCAACGGCAGAAACCTTCCGGCATGGTAAGTTCATCTTCAATAATGAATTCTTGTCCTACTTCTACTACTGTACAATCCTTCATTTCTGTTCCACTTGGAAATTTGAAGTAATGTCCCAAAACATCTTTTGAACTAAATTTTTTTAGTACTGTTATTTTTATTTTAGATCTCATTATTAATCACCGATTCTTGTTTTTCACTTTTTTTTATTTCGGAATTTATCGAAAAATTTTGATTCCTTTTGATTTTAAGTTTGCAATACTTTCTTCATTCATTGTAATCCACCAATTTGGTTCTATCCAAAGACTTTGTAGCTTAGGAAGTTTCCTAATTGATTCTGGTAAGGAACTCATTGAATGTCCTTTCAAGTTTAATTCTACTAAATTTTTGAGTTTTTCAAAAGTAGTTGGTAATGACCCTAGATAATTCTTGTATAAATGCAAACGAGAGAGATTCGTTAGATTTCCAAATAATTCAGGTAATCCATTGATTTCATTAAAATTTAGACTCAACTCTTGAAGATTTTGTAAATCGCATATGCTTTCTGGTAAGTATTTCATACGATTATCATTACCATTCAGATACCTCAAGTTTGATAATTTTCCAATGTTCTCAGGTAGATCTACTATCTGATTGTTCGCTAAATTCACTACTTCTAGTTTCTTAAGATTGGCAATACCCTCAGGTAGTGATGTCAATTTATTATCATTGAGTAAAAGCACTTTAAGATTGACGAGCTTTCCAATGCTTTCCGGTAATGATTCTAATTGATTATTATCCAAGTATACTTCTTCTAAAGCTTTTAAGTCGCCAATATTCTCTGGAAGTTTCGTTAGTTGATTTCCATTTAATCTCAGAACTTTCAGTTTACCTAATTTATTAATACTTTCAGGAATTGTTGTTAGTTGATTATTCATTGCATAAAGATTATTGAGTTCCGTTAATTCTCCAATAGTTCTTGGTAGTGATGCAATTAGATTGTTGGAAATCATCAAATCATGTAATTTTGGTAATTTTGTTATACTCTCAGGAATAGAAGTTAATTTATTCCTATCTGCATGCAAACCAACTAGATTTGCACAATTACCAATACTATCAGGTATGGATGTCAGTTGATTATCACTGATATTCATAGTCCTGAGATTGCTCAGATTCCCAATACTATCCGGTATAGAGATCAATTGATTATCATCTAAACGTACTAATCTGAGACCAATCATATCTCCAATACTATCAGGGATCGTTACTAATTTTGCATCTTCTAATGCAAGAAATTTTGTTTTAGTAAGATTGCCAATGGAATCAGGAAGATATTCAAGGGGGCCATATTCAAACCAAAGTTCCTCAATGTTAGTTAGTTCTCCAATCCAATCTGGACAATGTTTAACTTTCGTTTTGTTAAAACATAGAAACTCCAATTTCTTTAGGTTCCTAATACAATCTGGAACAGAAGAAAAAGCACTACCTCGAAAATTCAAGTATCTTAGTTCTTTGAGGTTTCCGAAACTATCTGGTAGGGATGCAAGTTGGTTATTTCGTACTACTAGTTTCTCAAGATTTTCAAGTTTTCCAAAATTATCTGGAAGTTTGGTTAAATCCTTCTTGTATATTCCCAGTTCAGCAATTCTTTTATCCTTAGTAACAAATCCTGTTGTTTCTCGATTAATCATTTCAACTTCAGATAATGGTTTTCCAACAATTTTTTCTATTTGTTCTAATACATCCACATCTAGAGTAATTAACTCAATACCATTATATTTCTTAGTTGAGAATTCAGTCATTTTTTTCACTTCTACTTTTTATTTTTCTTTAAAATGGGACCCATTCCGTCTAGAAATTCTTTAGAGGGATGCTTCAGTTCTTTGTCAATCTTGGTATCATGAAAGACTTTGTCACAATATGGGTCTCCCTCTGCAATTGTGAAATCCCTTGTCATCACAAAGTGTTCATTAGACATTACTGCATATTGGTAATCACCATAACAACAAGTTACATAGACAAGAGCTTTATCTTCAAAATCGCTCAGTGCATCAATAGCTGGACAATTATTATTTCGAACGATATATACTCCATCTTCTACAGTGCTATAGATTACATCAAATTCTGGATCAGTGCTATTCTCAGAATCTGCAAAATGGTCATTTCTCATTTCATCAAGGGTTTCGAAATGCTTGAAAGTCGATTTTACAGAAACATAATACCGATCGATGTATTTCTTGTAGAGCTCAATTGCTTCTTCCTTATCCATAATTTCAGTTAATGCTTGTGCTTGATAATAACGAATACCAAACACTATAAGCCAATAGTTTTCACTTGGAATCAGCACTTCCTCTGAGTTGATTGCTTCTTCTATTGGTTTCTCTAAGAGTTTTATTAGAAAGTGATAATGTATCTTTGCGAGTTTACTGTGTTGGTTTAGTTGTTTGTAATCAATTAATTTCTCTTTAATATCCAGTTTTTCTTTTGGGATATCAAAAGATCCAATTAAGGTTTGTATTTTTTTCTCTAATTGATCCACATATTTATTGTATAGCTTTTCATTTTTTTCTTTAATAAAACCCAACAAGAAATCTAGTCTTTTCAAAATCACATTTTCTGCTAACTGCATGGGATTGATTTTGTACATTTTATCTGGATTTACTCTTCCATATTGTTGAAATTCCATTTTTTTACAACCTTCTATTTTTCTACTTGCATGTGAAAGATTTCACACCCTTGTTGTTTCAGCTGTTGTAAGATATTTTCTGGATATGGTGTAAAGAAATACTCCTCCTGGATCCAAAGAAATTTCAAGTTTGGTAGTTTCATAAGCATATCTGGTAAAGGATTTAGAGGAACATGATTCAAATTCAAGTGTGAAAGATTAACCAATCCTACAAAACTCTCAGGTAATGATGGTGCCCAGTTCTTTTGCAAGTACAATTTCTGGAGATTTGTTAGATTTCCAAAACTATCTGGGATTTCATGAAGTCTATTGTATCCAAACTGTAGTTCTTGAAGATTGCTTAGATCTCCGAAGCTTTCTGGGAGCGATTGGATAAAGTTACGCTTGGCATTAAGAAAACGCAGATTAGAGAGTTGACCTATTTTTTCTGGAAGTTCTTTGATTTTGTTTTCTGATATAACGAGTTTTTGGAGATTCTTTAGATGACAAATACTCTCTGGAAGTGAAGAGAGATTATTACGGCCTATCCACAGCTCCTGTAGTTCTGTTAGTTTGCCAAGTGTGTCTGGAAGAGAAGATAATTGATTTCCTTCAAGATAGAGTTCTTGAAGATTTTTTAATTCACCAATACTGTCAGGCAATGATGTTAAACAATTAGTATCAAGTTTCAAAACTTGAAGGTTCTTCATGTTTCCAATATCTTCAGGGATTGATTCCAGTTTATTATCATGAGCAATCAAATGCTGCATTTTAGAAAGATTAGTAATACTCTCAGGCAATTCTTTTAGTTGGTTTTTCTCTAATCTTAGATATTCTAAGTCAGTTAGTTTACCAAGACTGTCAGGAACTGAACTCAATTTGTTTCTTGAAAGACCAAAATATCTGAACTTCTTCGATTTTCCAACTTTTCCTATACTCTCAGGCAATGATGTTAATTGGTTGCCATCCCAAGCAATGTAACCTAAATTCCCGAGTTTGCCTATACTTTCTGGAACTTCTTTGAGGTTATTATATTCCATTTGGATACCTATAAGTTTTGATAGATTGCCTATTTTTTCTGGTAATTCTTCGATTTTAGCACTTGCAAAGAGTAGTTGATCTAGTGATGTCATATTCTCAAAGCATTTTGGAAGCTTCTTTATAGGAGAGAATTCAAGCCAAAGCTGTTTCAGATTACTCAAATTACAGATATTTTCAGGAAGAGCAGATACATTTGTGATATACAAACAGAGAACTTCTAGTTTCTCTAAATCAGTTATATAATTCGGAATTTCATTTATTGGATTATCAATTAAATGCAGGTATTTCAGATTAGTTAATTTAGTAATATCCTCAGGTATTGATGATATTGGATTTGATCGAAAAGCCAATCTTTCCAAATCCTCTAAATCAAAAACACAGTTTGGGATTTCTTTTAGATCCTTATTGAATAGACTTAGGACAGTAATTTTATTCTCTTCTACAACATATCCCAATTTCCGTGAATTATATTTCTCAATTTCAGGTATTGGACACCTAAGTATTTTCTTTAGCTCTCCAAGAACTCTAACATCTCTTTTATCTAGCTTGTTCAAGTTGTTCTTTTCCGTATTTTTCTTTGACATTTAATATCCCTTCAAATTAGTCCATTGGATTTATGTTATCCCAAAATTTCTTGGGTGGATGAGTTAAATCCCAATCAACACTAGTATCATGATAAATGCAATCGCAATAAGGAGCCCCTTCTACAACAGTGTGTTTCATTGTAAGAATGAAACTCTCATTACTTCTTGTTATTGCTGCTTGAAAATCGCCATAACAACAAATGAAATATTTTATTTCTTTGTCAGGTAAATCCATAAGAACTTCTGCCCAGGAACAATTATCCTTTCTAAAGAAAAACTTGCCATTTTTGACTTCACTTAAAAGACCATACCAACCGATTGTTACTTCTTTTTTATCCTTTTCAAAATGCTCTTTGAAAGCTTCCATTGTATCAAAGATTTTCCTATTAGGAGACAAATTATCATTGATGAATTTAGTAACATAAAACTTGTATAATTGAAAAGCTTCTTCTCGACCAATGGTTTCAGCTAAGACGTGTAAATTGTAATATTTTGGAATCAAAAATGATCGTAAATAGTTTTTATTGAGAATTTTTGCTTTTTCACTTAACCAATCATCCTTTTCTGATAATTGTAGTATCTGCAGAAAATAGTTCAAGCTGTTTTCAGCTAACTCAGGATGTTCTTTCAAAATATCAAAATCAGCTATGAGTTCATTAATGTTAAGATCTTTTTCTGTTATGATATCCTTCTTCGTTAACGACTTGAGCTTAGACTTCAAATTTTTAATGTAGATTGTGAAATGACCCGGTTCTTTTTCCTTAATCAAACCTAATAGATAATTTAGTCTCTTAAAGGGTGATTCTTGTGCAAACTTAATTGGGTGAAATTCCACTACTTTATCTAATAAGTTTGGAATTTCTTTCCCATATTTTTGAAATTTCATTTTGTAAATCCTCAATTTTCATTTTTTCTTTTGCTTCTCCCGAACTGGCCACATGTTATCAAAAAATTCCTTTGTAGGATGTTCTAGATTCCAATCAAATCTAGTATCATGTTTTACTCGAGAACAATACGGATCTCCTTGAGCGATAGTATGCTCCATTGTTAAGACAGTATTTTCGTCAGAATAAGTACTTGAGGTTTGATAATCCCCATAACAACAAATAGCATACTTTATTTCATTATCAGGTAAATCCGTTAAAGCATCAATCCATAAACAATTATCATTACGAAAAACATACTTGGCTTCTGAGAGTAAACCAATAACAATTACCCAATCCGATGGTTGATGAACTGCTTTTTTTCTTCTCTCGAAAACATCTTTAAGTGTTGTAAAACTCGAATCCGAAGTAGTTTTTTGATTTTTAAGAAATTGAGATATGTATCTCTTGAATAAACTAATGCCTTTTTCTCTTCCAATAGTTTCTGTAAGTACGAGTAAGAAATAATAACTAGGAATTAAGTAAGACCTGATATAATTGCCTTCTTTTACTTTTATTGAATCATTCATCCAATTGATATTGTTTGATACATCCAACAATTGGAAACTAAAATTCAAAGTATTTTCCAAAAGCCTTGGGTATTTGGTCACAAGTTTGGTTTCTTTGGTTGCTTTAGTTATAATGGATTTCTTATCTGCAAGAAGATCAACCTTTATTTGTTCTTGTAATTTTTCCGTTAAATTATCAATATATTCTTGTAGTATTTCCTGTTGATTTGTATTAATGAATTCTAGTAGATAATCTAATCTCTTTAAGCATGCGAAATTGTTGTGCTTATTATTTGCTACATGCAAAGCAGTTTCGAATGGTTGTATTTTTACAAGTTGTTCCAATGCGTTTGGATTAATTTCGCCTGTTCTAATAATTTCCATTTTTTTCCCTAACCTTCCTTTTCTTTATTTTCTAATCTTTGTATTTTGAAACAAACAGGTCTTATGCCATCATGACAAACACCATAGAGTGTGTCTTTTCCTGTCCAGTCATCATACCCGCCACCCAATCTTAGAACATCTACGAATTTACTGATCGAGTAGAATGCGAATTGACAAAACTTTTCTGGTTTTTCCCCCCATTTATTTACAATGAATTCATCGCCTTCTGAAAAGAAAGGGCATTTTGGTATTTTTTCTCCTGAATCTAGGATGAAATCTTCGCCAATAATATCCTTTGGTTCTAAAACCTTCACAACTGTAATTTTTGTTTCAAATGACATTTTCTCACCTTTTTATTTCCATTTGTACTCAGAAAGCACTTTTTCAAAGAATTCTCTCGGAGGATGTTCTATTTTGTCAACTATGCTTTTGTCATGAAAGACATATGCACAAAATGAGTCGCCCTTGGCAATAGTTTCCTCAAGTGTTAAAACTAAGTTTTCGTTCCACATTTCTGCAAGTGGAATGTGACAATAACAGCATTCGACATACAATAAATCCTTATCTAACTCATCAAAATTGTCTAAAGTTTGTACTTTTTCACAATTTTTACAGATTTGTATGAAGCGACCATTCTCGATAGTACTGATTAGTCGCACTCTGCCATATGGATTATTTTCAGCCCACCGAATTGCTGTAAGACGCATATCTTCTAGATCTTTAGCAATGTTCTTTTGATTTTTATCGAATTTTTCTACATAATTTCTTATCATCTTCTTGTACAATTCAATTGTATTTTCTTTTCCAATTATTTCCACAAGCGAATTCAAATAAGTATAATAGAGATCATTTGCTGACTGCATGAAATTCCTTGCAGGTATCTTGATATCTTTGTTCTGCCAATACTCAACATCAGTAATCCCTTGCGTATCGATGAAGATATTCAAGTGACTTAGAACAAGTTCTTGATTTTCAAGAAGAAGATTGCTTTGCGCTATTCTTTCAATTACTTTCTCTGATTTATCAGAAAAGTAATCTTTCTTAGGTATATTCTCAATTTTAGCAGTAACTTTCTCAATTAATTCTTCATAGATTTCAGGTTTGTTCTCTTTGATAAATCCGTAAATATTTGTTAGCTGTTTGAATAGGTTGCTTTCAGCAAAGCTGAATGGGTTGTAATTTATTTCCAAATTTTCTACTTCTTTTCCATACTGTTCAAATTCCAATAGTAATCCCTCTTAAACTTCAATCTTTTTTCTTCTGCCATTCATGTAATGGCCAAATCCCATCCCAGAATTCCTTGGGAGGATGTGTTAAATCCCAGTCAATCCTGGTATCATGAACTATGCAGCTACAATAAGGATCTCCTCTTGCCACCGTTTGTCCCATAGTTAAAACGAAATGCGGATTCCAGTGGATCTTTGTTCCCTCATAATCACCGTAACATGCAGCAAGGTATCTAAACTCACTATCTGGTAAATCACTAATTGCATCAGCCCATATACAAGAATCTCTTCGATAGAAATACTTGCCATTCTCTGCTATTCCTTCAATCCGAACCCAACCTTTTGAAGCTCTCCGATCCTCTAACCCATCATCTCTTAATTCTTCAACGGTTTCATATTTGCTACTGTATTCAGAACTAGTGTGTATTGCGTATTCTGTTCGGTAAATTTTGTAAAATTTAATTGCTTCTTCTCGTCCAATTACTTCTGATAAGATAGATGCATTTTGATATCTTGTAACTAAGAAAGATTGTAAGTAATTTCCCTGTAGTACTTTGATTTTTTCTTTCACCCAATCAGCATCTTCGGGCACATCTAGTAATAACAAGACATAATTCAAGATATCAATTGCCAATTCCTTGTATTTTTGTAGATACTCTAAATTCTCAAGTGATTTTGTTATGTCATATTTTCGCTCAGCACAGTAATCCTTCTTAGATAATTCTGCATATTTCTTCTGAAGCTTTTTGATAAATGAATCAAAATCTTTGGGTCTTTTCTTCTCGAAAAAACCGATGATATAATTCATTCGAGCAAGAGATGCTCTTTGAGCTATATCCAAAGGTTGTATTTCTTCTAATTCATTTATTGCTTCAGGAGCATAAATTCCAAATTTCTCAAATTTCATTGTTTAATCCTTCTTTCCAATTTTACTGGTGAATTCTATAGATGGCATATCCGGTTCGTTATGAACTCTCGAATCCTAATACATTTCATCACAAAAATCAACATGATGCAGTGTCTGTGATCTTCTCACTCTGATAATCCTCCCTTCATTGAAAACTGGAAGGTCTGCTACGTAACAAGAAGCATAATAAGCAATATCAGGATCATTGAAATCCTTCAAAACTTCATGAGCAAAACAACTATCAAACCTGAAAAGAGTCATGTGTTCATCTAATTCACAAGATGCGAAATCAGCCATGCCATATTCGCACCAACTTTTGATAGCTCTTTCACAGTATTTCCTGTTAGTGATATCCTCTTCTTCTGGTTTTTTCTTACTTACTTCTCTAATTATCCGATTGACAATTTCTGTATAGAGTTTTACTCCTTCTTCTTTTCCGAGTAGCTCTGCAAAGGATTTCACTCGATGATAGGCTATTCTTCTGAAAGCCATTGAGTGATTGTATCCATATACTAGGTATTTCTCAGGATCGTCTGGTTTCTTCTTCATTGGATTTGCATGTGCTAGAATAAACTCTCTAGTTAATTTTCTGAGTTTTGGATGTTCATCAAGATACTCAAATTTCTTTTCTATTGTTGGAAAGTCATAGTAACCTTCTTTTTTCTTTATTGTTTTTATTGCGTTCTCAACTCTCTTGATTAAATGCTGAACATATTTTTCAACAAATTCCGGTTTGAGTTCTGCAAGATATTTTAGTACAGAATTCATACTACCCATTTGACCTTGAATCCAGTTAACTGGATCTACTTCGGTTTCTGCTTTTGGATTATAACATTTGTGATTTTTCATTTTCATTTTTTTCACCATTTTATCTTACTTTTTTTCTTCCCCAATTTTTCTTGTATAATCAAGAGATGGTTGTTTTGGATTATCGTGAACTCTAGTATCCCAGTATAATTCATCACAGAAATCTTCATGATGTAAAGTTTGGGTTCTTCTCAAGTAAATATACTCACCCTCATTCCATTCATCTATATCTCCAATGAAACAAGACGCAATGTACGCAATATCTGGATCATTGTGATGTTTAAGTGCTTCATGGGTGACGCACTTGTCAAAACGATAGATTACTTTGCTTTCATCATACAAATGGAATGTAAAATCTCCCGCTCCTGTTTTACACCACCATTTGACAGCTCTCTCACCTCGAGACTTCACTGTATCCTTTTCATTGATTTCTTGTTTACTTTTCATCTCTTTAACAATAAGTTCGAGAATATCTGTATAGAGTTTTATTCCTTCCTCTTTTCCGAGTACATCCTCAAAAGCTTTAACTCTGTAATAATTCATTCCTTCCATAGCCATAGCTCGATTTAGATTAGTAAATTCAGCTTTCTTAGATTGAATTTTGGTATCTTTAGGAATTACTAACTTCATTGCCATGTAGCGAATAACTAAATTGGTCAGAAGATTTCCTTGCTTAAGATGAATCAGGCTTTCTTCCATTGTTTTCAATTTAACTGACTTCGTATCAACGGTATAGTCGTTAACTTCACTGAGTAATCTCTTAATCAAAGCTTCGACGTAATCAGGAGCTAGTCCATTTCGTAATTCCACTATGTGTTTTATTATATCATCTGTTCTCTTTATTGCATCCCTAATTTTATCAGCTGGATTTAACTCCAGGATTGCATCTGCATTATAACATTTGTAGTATTCTTCTTTCATAATTTACACCTTCCCTTGATATTCTTTGACAATCTTTTCTGGTTCTTCTTTCCCTAATTTTCGCATGAATTCTAATGGAGGTTGTTTTGCATCAGGATGGACTTCATTATTCCAAAAGAACTCGTCACAGAACTCACCTAAGTGAAGAACTTGACTCCTTCTCCTTCGTCGGATTTTTGTTGACCTTTCATCTTCAACATCTCCTACATAACAGTAAGACAAGTAGGTCAATTCGGGATCATTGAGATACTTCAAAACTTCATGAACGCCGCACGAATCAAATTTAACTAATACTTTATGCTCATCAAATTTCACTACTGTAAAATCCATCAAAGTGTTATCTGGTGTTTCACTCCCATATTTCTTCCAACCTTCAGCCACTTCTTTTACAGGTTTTCCTTCTTCACTATTCTCTAAACCATAATCAGCAAGTTTAACAGCTATTTTTTTCCAAAAAGTAATACCTTCTTCACGACCTAACACATCTACAAAAGACTTAGTTCGAAAGTATCGCCACAACAAATATGCTTTAAGCCAATCAAGAAGAAGCAACTCATATTTACCTCGATCTGGATGATACTCTTTTGTTGGATTCATATGTTTACAAATTACTTGTATAATTAGCTCAGGAATATCATTATATTCTTTGAGGATCGTTAAGTCTTTCTTTAGCGAATCCAAATCAAATATCTCTAAATTGTATTGATACTCATTAGCTTCATCCTGCAAATTCTTCTTCAGAGCTAACGCATAATCTTCTCTGATCTTAGGATTAATTTCCTCAACAAATTCCATTACCAAGTTTGTTCCAAATAATGCCACTTTTATTATGTCTAGTGGACTTTCTTCATAAGTTGCTTTTGTATTATGATTTCTATAAGTTTCAATTTCCATAGTCTTCCCTTCAAATCCACAAATAACAAGGTCACCAATGACTAAGTATGTCCATTAGTGACATTAAATGTCCTTAAATGACATCAATGGACAATATTATATATTAGTTTTCCCTTTAGTCTAGGTAGAGAGTCAGTAGATTTAATTGGAAGAGAAGAAGAACAAGTAGTGTGTATTTTCCATGGCAAAAAAAGATGACAATAAATTCAAAGATTACTTAGATTATGAACCATCAATTATCAAATTTTTAGACGGTGAGCAAACTAAGCTTGCAGAGAAACATATCATAATAATCAAAGCACTGCGAATCAACAAGAATATGACCGCTAAAGAAATACATGATCTCTACATAGATGAAGAAACGAAGAAGCATAGGTATACTATCAAAACTATTTATCGCTATCTTGAGAAACTCGAGGAAGCTGATCTGGTCAAAATATCTGGTCATCGAATTATTGAAGGAAAGAGATTATCTGAACAGCTTTACACAAGAACAGGTAATATTTTCTTCAAAGCAAAGAAAGAAGAAGTTTATCCCGATGTAAAAGAGAAGAAGAAAGGATTTCACAAGAAGCTACACACAGTACTCCAAGAGATTAATGACTCCCCTGTGATTGAGTTTCAAGATTTTGATAAACTACTTTCGCAGAAGTCAGATTTTGAACAGGAATTCAACAAATCTGTTGTAGAAAAAATCTCAAAGAATAAGGCATTAACTAATTTGTACAGCGAAATGGATATTGATGAAGTCAATTATATCAATGATCTTATTTCATTATTGCTTGTTATTATTAAGAAACCTGAATTGATTAAGAAAATTCAGAAAATTTACAAAGACTAATTTTGCTCTTTTTCCAAGATTCTTGCTTATCCTTTTTAGGAAAAAAGTTGTTTAGAATATATGAAAGTCGAAAACCATAAGGTATACAATGCAAAAGCAAAGATTAACGTTGATCCTACTCATATGCTTGGCCGAGTTTACAAAGTTACTGAAGATTATATCAAACATGCTCTTGAACTACGACCGGAAATAGAATCGAAATACATTCAAGCTTTAATGAAGCGATTAGCTGATGATGTGGGAGATATTGAAATTAATTTGCCTTTTTTGGATGTTGAAAAAGCTAGTAAAGAATTAACTGTTCTGAATAATTATCAAGAACTGAGAAAGCTAATTACTCTTTTTGTTACTAAATACTGGGATTTACCGGAGAATACTCAAATCAAAGATGGTAAAGTTGATATTTACAATTTAGGCTACACTAAGTCCTATATACGCTTATCCTACAATCGTGTCAAATCATTTGTTGATGTTTTGGGTGATGAGAAAGGCATAGAGCTTTACAAAGCAATTTTGTATAAAATTGTAGATGACGAAGTGAAAAATGCTGACTACAAGAGAAAAACACAGAGAGAATCAGGTGAAAAAGCCATCAAAGGATGGACTGAAACAGGATTGGGTAATCTTACAGCTTGCTTTTTTGATGATTACAAGGTGCTCTTCAGATTTGATAAATGCGTGATCCATGAAGCATTAAAAGACTACAAAGACCCAAATCATGCATATATTGCATCATGCTATAGGGGAGATGTACAAGGCGGCCATACTGGAAAATTCTGGATGATGAGACGGACACAAACTTTGCATCATGCACCATTCTGCGATGAAATGTACTGGTACGAAGATGAACACCCTAATGCTGAACAACCCTCATTAGAATTTACTCAAAACCTTGGAAAGAAGAAATCTTGAAGTTCACTTCAACTTTAATTTTCTTTCTTCTTTTTTTATGCAGAATAATTTTAACTGAATAAGCTATCTTATTACAACTATGAAAACTTATGTTGCTTTACCCTGTAAGAAAAAACGGAAATTGCCTGCGAAATTTCGAAATGATGATAATCGCTTCTCGGAGAATTATGTTGAATACATTCTTAAGAATTATACAAAGAAAGGAGACATAGTTCTTGATATCTTTGCTGGTTTAGGTACAACTCTTTTTGTAGCAGAGGAAATGGATCGAGTTCCTTATGGGATTGAATATGTGAAAGAACGTTATGAATACATTAAGGAGAATCTAAAAAATAAAGCCAACATAATTCATGGAGATTCTTTGAAACTACTTGAGTATGATCTCCCAAAGTGTGATTTTTGTTTTGGTTCGCCACCTTTCATGGGAAAAAATAGTACCGTAAATCCGTTTACAGCTTATACAGAGAAAGGCAATTATGAACAATATATACAAGATTTTCAGAAAATCTACTCTCAATTAAAAGAAGTAATGAAACCTGATGCTATCATTGCTGTTGACACTGCGAATTTAAAGAATGAAAAAGTAGAAGTAACAACTCTTGCTTGGGATGTGGGAAAATCGATTTCCAAAGTCTTACATTTCAATGGAGAAATTATTATTATATGGGAATCGCGAGAAAGTAAGACAGTCGATGGCCGATCAGAGCCATGGAGGGTAGAAGGCACGTTCGGTTATGGGTATGATCACAGCTATTGCTTGCTATTTCAGAATAAATGAATTCTGGAGATATATAGTTGAAGAAAAAATCTGGCACTTATACTGTGGAAAAAATTCCAAAATTACGGAAGATTTTGATTGAGAATGTTGAACGAGGAATTTATTATACTCAAATGGATGGCTTAGTTGAAGTTGATGTCACAAAAGCCCTATCCCTTCTCAAAAAACATGAAAATAAGACAGGTGAAAAAATATCCTTCACCGGATGGATAGTTAAATGTGTTTCACAAGCTGTTAGTGAAAACAAAAAAGCTCATGCGAAGAAGAAAGGACAGAAGCTGATCATATTTGATGATATTGATATTTCAGTATTGGTTGAGAAAACAGTCGAAGGAGATAAAATCATGCCTTTGCTTTTTGTCATTCGAAAAACGAACGAAAAAAGCTTCAGAGAAATTCATGATGAAATACGAGCAGCTCAAGTAATGAGTGAAGAGGATTATGAAAATCTTGATAGTAATAAGAGTGCAATCCTTTTGAATCAGCTGCCAAAATTCTTGAGAAGAATTTTCTTTTGGAAGAGGTTTGAAAAGAATCCATTCTTTAGAAAAAAGTATGCCGGAACAATTTTGGTTTCTACTATTGGTACGGCTGGGAAAAAAATATCAGGTTGGGCTATGCATCCTACTTCACATTCACCTGTTTTTACAATTGGTAGTATTAAAGAGAAACCTTGTGTGGTAAACAAGAAGATTGTGATTCGAGATATTCTCTTTTTATCGTTAATGATTGATCATTCAGTTATAGATGGTGCACCAGCAGTTCGATTTGTATCAAAACTAATTGAAATAATTGAGAATGCTACCGGATTAGATGACTTATAAAAAATACCAAAGCAAGTTGATTCTATGGTTATTGCAGTAAAGGCAACTAAAATAAACGGAGAGATTTACGAAAAAGAATTTGAAAGAGACGTAAAAGAAATCCAACTAAGTTATATAGAACTCCAATCAATAGACCTTTCCCAGTTTAGCAAGTTTAAGAATTTAAAAGCTCTTCATTTGTCAACCAATCACTTCAGTGAATTTGATTTACACCCACTTAGAAGATGCAAAAATCTTGAGGAATTATATCTCTGTAATAATAAATTGAAAACTATAGATTTAACTCCACTCAGTAGTTTGGAGAATCTCGAAGAACTCCATTTAGATTTCAATAAATTAACTCGAGTAGATTTATCCCCGTTAAGAAGCTGTAAGAAACTGATAAGATTGAATCTTGAATACAATCAATTAGTATCAACCGATCTCTCACCACTAAAAAGCTGTCGCGAACTCTATTGGTTCTCAATTTCTGGCAATAAAGAAGTACGAAACATAGAC
>JAGMDP010000110.1 GCA_023128635.1 Candidatus Heimdallarchaeota archaeon
ACTGTCGATGAAATCATCGAAGAAATTGAAGAAGTAACCGAGGATGTATCTGAACCAGCAACTGAAGAAATTTTTACAGAAACAGAAATTCCTGATATCCCAGATGTCGAAGAAGAGAAAGAAGAAACACCTGGCAAAGAGGATATAGAAGATTTAGGTGTTCCTGACTTACCACCAGTAGAAGAAGATAAAAAAGAACCAGAGGAAGAAGAGGAATTTACTATTCCTGACATTCCAATAGATGTAGAAAAAGAAGAAGATTAGAGAGAAACACAGAATTATTCTGTTGTTTCAACACTATTCTTTTTTCTCTTTATTTTTTCTCTCCATTTTTTCCATCTTTCTTTTAGAAGAGTTCTTGTTGTTTGATTTTCCATCTTAGCAATTTTGTTTAGGAAATTAATGTCAAATTGCTGTTTCTCAGTAAAGAATTGTCTGGTAAACAAGATGTTTGTAATTATGCTTGTGATAAATGAAGCAGATAATAACATCAGAAATATAACAATCTGATAAATAGCAGCTTCTACAGGCGGAATTCCGCCAATAATCATGCCAGCCATTAATCCCGGAATTGTAACGATTCCTAATGATGCTACTCTATTAATCGTTGGAGTAAGACCTGCGCGATAACAATCACGAAGAATGTTTTGAATAGCTCTATATGGACTATCACCTAAAGCTAGAGCAGCTTCGATACTCCCTTTTGATTTAATTATATCTGATTTTGCCCGTTCAACAGCTATTCCTGACACTCTCATAGCAAAAGAAATAACCATACTTCCGATCGGAATCACATACTCACCAGTTAATCCAGCGATAGTTCCAGTTTCATTTGGTATAATTCCATCAAATCCTGGAACAACATACGAAAACATAACTAAAGTCATAATGACTAAGCTACTCGAGGTAATCGCAAAGAATCCTATCAGAAACATTCGAGGATATGGATAACTTCTTGCATTTGTAAAACCAGCAAAAAGACACATAAAAAATAAGATGAGATACAACATCCAGATTTTTCGAACACCAAAGATTAGACCTAGAATCGAACCAAAAAGAACAACTTGAATTGTACCCCTAAGAAAACTCCAAAAGAATTTGGATTCAAGTTTAGTTTTCTGCCAAAATGAAAGTCCAATCAAAACTACTAATAAAATAAACGCTAATCCAATTCTAATCCAGATGCTTGTTTGACTTAGAGAATCCCAAATATCTATTAAAAATTGAGGAACCATTATTTCCCCTCCTTATTTTTGAAAAATGAATGAATTTCTTGATCATTATACCGTTCAAAGAAATCCTTTGAAGTTGTTTTTTCTATCATTAATCCTTCTTTAAGAAATAATAACTGCTCAGTTAAGCGCTTAGTTTGCTCGAGAGAATGTGTAACAATAATTATTTTTATGCCTTCAGAAGCAAGTTGCTTCAAAGTATTTTCGATGATTTCCTCTGAAACAATATCTAGGGCTGTTGTTGGTTCATCCAGCAACAAAACTATGGGTTGATTTGCTAAGCTTCTAGCAAGGCTTACTCGTTGCTGTTCGCCACCTGATAATCCCTCAATATCTCTTTCTAAGAAATCAGCTTCCAAACTAACAGTATCTAATAGCTTGACTAGTTCAGAATCAAGATAATCAATGTTCCAGATTTTAGGACCATAAAGAAGGTTAGATTTTACGGTGCCTTTGAACAAAAACGGTCTTTGTAGCACCATTCCAATTTCTTTTCGTAACTCTTGAGATTTCATATCAGCAATGTCAGAACCTTTGAATTTTACAATGCCTTGGGTTGGTGAGATTAACTTGTTTAGTAATCGAAGAAAGGTACTTTTCCCTGAACCAGAAGGACCAATAATACCAGTTATGCCACTAGTGTCAATTGCTACATTGATTTTTGAAAGAATTACTTTGCCTTCGATAACAAAACAAACATCTTCTAACGAAAAGAGACTCGAGAAGGAGCCTTTTGTAGTATTCATAATTTCAATAAGTATTATGAAATAATTTTAACTTTTCCGAGGAAAAAGAATTAGACTCTATTTCTTCTTTGGTTCAAAATCTGTTTTGAATATTTTGTTTACAATTTTCCATTCTGTTTCAGACATTTTGATAATATTCAAGTAATCTGTATAAATTATAGTCCCTTTAGTTCCTTCAATGACAGTTCTTACTTTTGCATTAGCAACAGATTTGTAAATATCTAAATTAAGAATTTCAGCTTTTTTCTTAGCAGCCGGATCATCTGAAGGATTTGCAAACCATTCTCTCCAAATAGATCGCGGATAGATGACCACTTCATTCTCTGCAGTAACACCAAACATCTGACAATCATTATGCCATGCTTTCTCTACTAATTTGTATTCTCGATTATTCTGACCATTTAAGTAATTCCAAATTGTTTCAACTATCAGTTCTTTATCCTTAGAATCGTTCATTAAAAAACCTCTATGTTACAATCTTTGATAGTTTTTCTATCTTGAAAGCATGAAGAATTTCAATCATTGGTAAATCAATTGGTGAAGTTATTTGTTTGACGCCTTTTGGTAAGTATTTCTTGTACTTCAAAGTTAGACTATTCATCTGAGGACTAGCAGCTACAGCTGGATCACCGGGAACTCTCATACTTATGTCAAAAACAACCCAGTCAGGTCGATTGTCCTTCGGATTGATTGGGACTGCACCTTGTAGACCAAATAAGCCAATCATGCCTGGAGGATATAATTTCTCCACAGTTTCCAAGAACTTGGGTAATGATCCTACAACCTCGCCCATTTTTGATTCTCGCATGGTAGCCATTGTATGACCAATTTCTTCATTTTTAATTTTAATTTTGTCGCCGATTTGCAGCTGGATTTTCGCTGGTAAATTTAGAAAACCACTACTATTTGTTTGTATTCTTTGGCCAAACCCTACAAAATCCCAATCAACTATTGGATTCTGAAATGGATCATGTTCATGTTTCAACCAATTAATTCCTTCAGTTAATTTGTAACCTTTAGCTTT
>JAGMDP010000111.1 GCA_023128635.1 Candidatus Heimdallarchaeota archaeon
TCTATGCGTGCATCAGCTAAAGTTTGATCATTTATAAGACCTTTAGCTTTCATGGTTTTGGCTTGTTCATGATAATCTTCTTCTGAAGTGATGTAAAAGAAAGCTCGCTCGAGAGGATTATCAGCTTGTTGAACTTTTACTAAAGCAACAGGAACTTCTTTCTCAATTCCGATGACGTCTAATTCGTCTAAACTAATTTCCCTAGGCGATCTAATACCAGAGCGTTTTAAGATTCCATATTGATCGATGTATTCCTTTTCATTGGTTGTTCTATCCTCGCTCTTAAGTAAGAATCTGTTACCGTAAATTGGGATTTTTAATTCATTTTCAATTTTATCTGCTGTAAGATAAACAACCAGAGATCTATTAGGAATTAAAATACCGTTTTTCTCTTGAAGCTCATTTTGTATTGAGTCAAATAACAATTGATCCCATTCATCTACAACAATAGTCTCATCAAAAAGATGACTTTGCTCTTCAAGATACTGTCTTTCTCTACCCTTCTTGACAACAACAATATTTTTCAAACCCATCCTTTTGGAAGAAAGTCCAGTCTCGATTGCTGAATGGCTTCCGAAAATAACAATAGTCGGCTTTTCCTTATACTCACTTACTAATTGTTGCATTTCTTTTCTTTTGATCAATTAAATCTCCTCTAATTTAGGTGAATCAACAGTAATCAAATCTAATTTGTTTTTCTCATAAGCACTTTTTATCTCTCGAGCAATTCGTTTACCCATATACATAGGTTCACCCCAGAGATTATTAGCATAAGTATTTCCATACGGAACCCAGACAGTGGTTCCCGCAACGATTCTTCCTGAGAATTCAAAAGCATAGATTTTGGGATCAGTGGTTACAATGGTTTCGATACAGAACGGTCCAACCAAACCAGTTTGCTCTACAAAATTCCTACCCATTCGATGGTATTCAGGAACCAACGATTCTCGGACAACAATGGGAACATTACCAATAACTGTAAATGAAGGTTCATCTGTAGAAACAAGATATTGGGAATTAGCATTAGACTCTAGTCTACGATCAAATCCTAATAATTCGCATCGTTTTTCTATTGGCGAACTGAAGTAATGAGCATAAACGGATACTCCGCTAATATATTCTTGAATGAAATCAACGTTCTTACCCTTACTTTTCTTCTGAAAATCTGCTTTATTATCAGCAAGAAAATATCCTTTCCCACCTTCAGCTCCATGCAATTTCACCATAACTGGGCGATCAATTGCTTCACTATCTGAAAAAACCTTTGGAGTATTGATCCCAGAAGCTATAAGCAATTCAGAGTTGAGATTTCTATCTCCCTCATATCCAAGAATTTTTACTCCGCCAAAAATAGGATGCTTTAATTGTTTTAACTCAGCTACAGATAAATAGCGAACAAATGACCCATGAGGAATGACTACTACATCTCCATCAAGGGAATTAAAAGCTTTAACAGTTGCTTTAGAATCACTGTATTCTTTCACTCGTATGATATTAATTTGGTTCAAAAAATCCGGATATTGTGACCAGAGTTCCCAATCTCTTTCAAAACAAACAGCATAAACTTCCAATCCTTCTTCAATTGCTCCAGGGATAATATTATAAAAAGAAGAGTGTGAACTGGTTGTTGCGATAACTGCTTTTGATCCCATTGATCTCACGTCAATTTAAATATGGTTTGACAGAAATTAGAGTTCCTATAAAAAATTATTGAAGAAATCACTTATCAAGCAAAAAAAATCACTCAAAAATTGATTATGATAGGATATTTTTACGTAAATCATTTTGCGGATAAATTTTTATTTGAAAGACAAATCTTTTAAATTAGTTGACATGAGGCATATGCAAGAAAGAAGTGAATAAAATGGGAAGAACAAGATTAAGTGGTTTTTTAAGAAAAAGAGCAGAAGATGAAATGCATCTAAAAATGGCAAATCATTTATCAAGAATACAAATTGGAACAAAAGCACTGTTGAGAGTAGTAAAAGCTTGGAGAAACAAGAAATTAGTTGAACTTGATAAAGAAGTTGCAATTGTAGGGGCAGAAGAAAATGCAGCAGACCATTTGTTGGCTGAAATATGGTTGGAGTTAACAAAAGGAACTCTAAAAACGAAACTAAGATCAAATATTCTGACTTTTGTAAAAAGAGTAGATGAAATAGCAAACTATGCGAAGAGAGCAGCAGAAAACATTCTCATCTTACATAAATTAGAATTGCCCGATCATATTTTTGACGAAATAGAAAAAGTTTGTGAACTAATTAATTTAGCAACTGATAAACTTGCAGAAGCTCTTTTAATCTATAGAAACGACATTCAAAGAACTGTTGATATTACTACAGAAATAAGTTTCTTAGAACATCAAGTTGATGGACTCTACTCTCGGTTGAAGAATCATTATTTTGAATATCACAAGTACTCGGACAATTTTGCTGGCTTAGTGATTTTTGATCATGCAATGAAGGATTTGGAAAAAGCAGCAAATTCTACTGAAGATGCGTCTGATGTTTTACGATCAATTGTTATTAGTGAAGTTTAGGAGAAAATCTAGAAAATTCAAAGACAACCTGGGATGCTAAATGGTCGAGACACTAACAATAGTATTAGGGATAATTTCAGTTTTACTAGCATTTGCAATAGGAGCGAACGATGAAACTTTTGCATCAGTCGTAGGAGTTAAGAGATTATCTGTCAGAACTGCAGTGATTATGGGAGCAGTAATTGCAATTATTGGTGCTTTTCTTCTCTCAGAAAAAGTTGGGACGACACTACGAGATGATATTTCTAAAGATTTATTTGTTGGTGCTGATCAAACCGCCATACTGATATCAATTTATGTGGCAATGGCAATTAGCTTAATCTTAGCTTCAGTATTTGGCCTACCCATTTCATCCACTGAAGCACTAGTTGGAGCGATTATTGGATTATCCCTTGCTAAGGGATACGAAATAAACTGGGGTATGCAAGGAATGGGGAAGATACTTCTAACATGGACAACTTCTCCTATAATTGGATTTACGATTTCATTTCTAATAATGAAATTTGTGAATCGTATTCTTGGAAAAACTGTTACGAGTTTTCGGAAACATGATAAAGCAAATAATATCTTTGGTGTTTTATTACTGGGAATGGTCGTTTGGACGGGTCTATCAAGAGCGGGAAATGACATTAATAATGCAATTGCTCCTATAGTTCCATTGTTTGAGCTTAGCGGTGATTTCACTTTTTGGACGTCAGGATATTGGTTTGAAAGATTACCATTATTGATTGGGGGTATAGGATTAGGATTAGGCCTAATAATTATTGGATGGAGGGTGCTGAAAACTTTGGGAAATGATGTAGTAGAATTAACTCCAGAATCAGCTTTTGTAACTCAAGGATCTACAGCATTAATAGTGTTTCTTGCGGTTATTATTGGAATTCCAGTTTCAGGAACAATGGTCCTTGTATCAGCATTTATTGGTGCAGGAGTAGGGATGAAAAAACCAATCAATTTAAAAACCTTGAGAATGATTGCGATCTTTATTGTACTTACGCCAGTTATAAGTGGTATTTGCGCTATTGGTTGTTTCTATGCAATTAGGGGGTTCTTCTAAAGATGTTTGATAGAATGCTAGGATTTAGAACGATTCAAAGACAAGTTGAAGAAAAACTCATACAATTATCATTTATTCCAAGTAAATACTTCGAAGCACTCTATGTTGAAAGTAGTACTAAGATAACTTGCCATACCTGTGATATCTGTGAAGTAGAAGAAGTAACTGTTAGAGCGGAGTTACTTAAACTTATGAAACAGGGAGAAGTTGATACCAAAGTAGAATTGGAAAAATTCCAATTATTTGAGAGAATCAATAGTGTCTCTGTGAAGAGTAAAGAAATTCGTACATTAATGAATAAATATGTTGATGAATTGAAAAAGGAAAATTATGATAGTTTAGTGAAGTTTCTCAAAGAATCTGCTTATGCAGGAAAAATGATGCATCATTCAGTAAAAGGGCTTTATGATAGCTACGATGTTGCTTTGGAAAGAGTTGAAGAGCTAATTGCTGTATGCAACAAAATTATAGGGAATTTGGTTTCTTTCAGATATTATGATCAAGATGACGATGGAGTATTGGATTATTCCTTTGAAGAACCTGAAGTTTTAATTGGAAATTCATTAAGAGGAACATTACAAAATATGATTTTTGTTGGAGAAAAAGTAGCTCATATTGTGAAAACTTTTAGCTTTAATCACAAAGCCATTGAAATCGATGAAGAAAAACCTCAAGAGGAAGCAGAAGAAGAAATTACAGAAAAAGAAAAAACGAAAACTAAAAAAATCTAAGAAAAAGAAGAAATAATTCGTAGATTCTAATTCATATTCTCTGCTTCTCAGCTTTATTTCTTATGAGTATAGCACTTAAATTAAACCCAAAGACTAACACAACAAGGATAAGTGCAATTGCCCATTGAATGTTTCTAGTTGAAGATGGAGCAGATACTGCCATACTATATAATTCGAACGGAATCGCTGGAAACCTAGAGAGAAATCCAGTAAAAGCGGGAATGCCCGTTGCTACACCTACAAATAATATTGCAGCTGTTTCCCCTGCAGCTCTACCCAATGAAAGAATAACTCCTGTGGAGATTCCAGGAGTCGCAGCTGGTAACACTACATGTCGGATTGTTTGCCATTTTGTTGCACCCAAAGCCAAGCTGCCTTCTCTAAAATCGCGTGGGACTGTTTTTAATGCTTCTTGCGACGTTCTAATTATAGTTGGTAATATCATGCAAGCTAATGTAAGCCAGGCTGCGACTAATGATTTACCAATTCCTAAAGCTAGGACAAAGAATGCATACCCAAATATACCGAAAACAATTGAAGGCACACCCGCCAGATTGTTTATTCCTTGATTAATAATATTGACAAGAATTCCTCCTTTCGCATATTCATTTAGATAAATTGCCGCAGCAAGACCTAAGGGGAGAGCAAGCCCAACAGCACCAATAATTAGGAGTATTGTGCCTATAATAGCGGGTCGTATACCATAATCAACCTCAGGTCCCGGTTTCATGAAGATTAATTTGAAAGAAATACCTCGAGAACCATTAATCAATAAAATTAAAACAAAAGTTATGAGTAGAAGAAAGATAAATACTGCAGAGGATGCTAACATAGTAAAGAATATTTTTTGAGTTTTCTTAGGTTCAACTAAGCGTTTCCGCTTATCTAGGGCATCAAAATCCAATATTTTGAAAGAATAAGTTTTCTGTTCACCTAATTCTAATTTCTGTTCATCATTCGTTTGAGGAGAATTTTCATCAAGTGTGTCAGTCATCTTCTTACGCCCCCCTGAATTTCTTAGTAAATCGTTTGATAACTAAATCTCCTGTAAGATTGACTACAAAAGTAATCAAAAAGAGAACAATTGCTATACCGAATAAAGCATGAAATTGCGTATCACCTTGGGCTGCTTCCCCTAACTCACGGGCAATGATTGCTGTTAATGGATCAACTGGAACAAGAATATTGAAAAATGGTTTTGGTATCTGCGATGCTCCGCCTGCCACCATAAGTACTGCCATAGTTTCCCCTATAGCTCTTCCGAATGCTAGAATAACAGCAGCAGTTATTCCTGATAATGCAGCAGGTAAAACCACTTTTCTTATTGTTTGCCATTTGGTGGCACCCAATGCAAGAGAGGCTTCACGAAAAGAGCTTGGAACTGCTCTTATAGCATCATCTGTAATGGAAACTATAGTAGGGATAACCATTATAGCTAATATTAATCCACCAGATAAGGCGTTTTCACCAGTTGGCAAACCAAAAATAAATTTGACTGCAGGGACTAAAATAAATAATCCAAAAAATCCATAGACAATAGAAGGTATGCTCGCGAGCATTTCGACAGATGGTTTTAGAATTTTCCTAATTCTTTGTGGGGCAATTTCTGACATATAAATCGAACAAGAGATACTAATTGGAACTGCAACAACCATTGCAATCAAAACAACCATTACAGTGCCAATTATTCCATGAAGAATCCCATATTGATCTGCTTCTGGATTCCAACTAGTTCCAAAAAGGAATTTAATGAAACCAACTTCTGGAATAACTTTTAGACCATTAACTAAAATAAATATGAAAATAAGTATTACAACAATAACAGAGATTCCTGCAAATAGCATTAAAATTATTTTTTGCCAGCTAATTTTTTGTTTTCCAATTTCTAAAATAGATTCTTCTGAAGTACTTTTGTCTTCTTCTAATGACTCAATTGTTGGTTCTTCAATTGTTTCAGTTTGATTTTGCGACATCGAGTAACCTCTGGAATCTTAGTGTTATCATGTAAAAATATCATCAGTTGTTGGTGCTACATTGATGAAACCAGTTTCTAAAACAAGATCCTGTCCTTCTGGACTCATAGACCAATTTATGAATTCATAAACCATACCTACGGGTATCCCTAAGGTGATTAGAAATAGTTCTCTTTGAATAAAATATGAATCATTGAGAACATTCGCAAGAGTTGGTGCAACACCATCAATAGTTACAGCTTTTACTGTCGAATCCAAATATCCTAGGCCTATATAACCAACGTAGTTTGAATTAGCTGCGACACCATCTTTTATCAATTGATTACTGCTTTTTTGAAGAGCATCGTTTACATACTGACTTCCAGGTTCGATTTGTGTACTATCTCCCATTACTAGTTCATTGAAAGCATCCCTCGTTCCTGAACCAGATTCTCTTACTACGACTTGTATTTCTCCAGTTAAACCAGCTGATGCCACTAATGGATCAGACCAATCAGATATTGTACCATTAAATATTGCACGAGCAACATCAATGGTTAAATCTAAAGGATTTGCAGATGCGTGAGTAATAATTGTTATAGCATCTTTTGCAAAGGCAACTGCATTTAGGCTTCCATTCGCAGCGATTTGTTCCGTGTCTTCAAATGGTCTTGAAGCCATTGCGATATCTGCTTGCCCATCTATGATTGCAGTTATTCCAGAACCCGTCCCCGAACCAGTAACTGAAATAATTACTCCAGAATGATATTCCGCAAATGCTTTGTATGTTGTATCAATTATTTTGAATACAGTATTAGAACCTTCTATGATAATATAATGAGTTTCTCCAGTATTATTAACAGATTTTGCTAAAAACCAACTTGAAACAGCTGCAGCTGGTATTAGAATTATTAAGATAATTACTAAGCGATCTCTTTTTCTGGAGAACGACATTTTTTTTCATCCCTTACAATTTTATTTTCTTAAAGATTTGAAGTATTTTAATTACTCTATTTTTTCTCTTTCACTTGTAACTACATATTTGCTTTCTTCAACAATGTTACAAGCATGGTCAGCAATCCTCTCAATATATCTCGTTGCTAGAATTAGACTGATTCCCGCTCTCACAAAGTCTGGATTCTTCTCCATAATTGAGCCAATTTCTTTTATTATTTCATCGTGTTTGTCATCAACTTCATCATCTGATTTCTTCCAATCATTGAAATCAAGCACTTTTTTGTTAAGAAAAGCAGTTGTACTTTCTCTAAACATATTTAATGCTAGTTCACCCAATGCACCGATATCTGCAATGCATCCATTAAACATCTTCTTTTCTCTATCAACAAATTCAGAGCTATGAGCAATATGAACAGCATCATGGGCACAACGATGGATTTCATGACCGATTTTTATACTAGAAATAATGTATCTTAAATCACTTGCAAAAGGTTGATGGAGAGCAAGACTGCTAAGAGCGGAGCTATCTAGATCATTGAATATTGAATGTACTTTGCTAATGTCTCTTTGTAGCTTTTTGAATAATTTTTCATCATCCTCCAAAAGAGCTTTAACTCCTTTAGCTATCATCTTAGCAACTAATTTTGAAAGTTTAGAAACATGTCCTGTTAATTCATTCATTAATTCTTTAAATCGAATAGTTCCACCAAATTTTTCTTTTAGATCCATTTTATCCGAATCTCCCTGAGATATATTCTTCAGTTATTTTTCGTTCTGGTGAACTGAATATCTTCTTCGTTCTATTAAATTCTATAAGCTCTCCAAGATTAAAGAAGGCAGTATAATCAGAAACACGGGCAGCTTGTTGCATATTATGTGTAACAATAACCACTGTGTATTCTTCCTTCAATTTAGTAAGAAGATCCTCTATTTTTGCTGTAGCATGGGGGTCTAACGCACTACATGGTTCATCGAATAGTATTACTTCAGGTTCCACAGACAATGCTCGGGCAATACATAATCGTTGTTGTTGCCCCCCAGACAAAGACAATGCAGTATCTCCTAAACGATTTTTTACTTCATCCCACAATGCAGCTTTTCTTAGGCATCCTTCAATTATCTTTGGAAATTCTTTTTCATTTATCCCATGAACGTATGGTCCATAAGCAATATTATTCTCAATAGACATGGCAAAAGGATTTGCTTTCTGGAATACCATTCCAATTCTTTTTCGTAATTGATTCAAATCTACATTTTTTTCGTAAATATCTTGACCATCAAGTAATACTTGACCTGCAATCCTCGCAGAGCTAATTAAATCATTCATTCTGTTCAAGTCGCGCAAAAAAGTTGATTTCCCACAGCCAGAAGCACCAATTATTGCTGTCACTCTGTTTTTAAACATTGGAAGAGAAATACCGGAAAGAACTTGATTGGCACCATACCAATGGGATAAATTAATTGTTTCCATTTTTAGTTCATGAGTTCTAATTAATTCCTCACTCACAATTTCGGGTTCATCTGTTAGTTCACGAGCAATTTTGATAGCAATAGCCGCATCCTTTTCGTATTCAAGTTTTTGATTATCGGTCAATGCCTCTTCCTCATTTTTTGACAATCAGTTCACCGTTAATAATAATCGATTCGGTTTACGCTTTAAAATCTTTTATTCACTTTATTAGTTATGGTATATAGGGAAAATATCAGCAAATAGTTGAAAGGAGGTTTACGAGTTATCGCTATTATTGGAATCTTGACACACTGTCTTTCTTTTGCGAGCAAGGGATAAACCTATAGTACCAAAGATTATATTAAACAAAATAATACCTGCGCCAATATAGGTAATTATTTCTAGCGACACTGATTGGGAAATTAGAAGTGAACCAAGAGAACCACCTAATCCGAAAGAAATAATTCCAGCTGTTTGAAAGATGCCTAAAATCATTTCTTTGTTTACTTCATGATTGTGGAAATGAGCATGAATACCAAACTCCATCCCTCTTCCTCGAGCATAGCTGACATTAATGTGTTTATGATCGTGTTCTGTGGCATCGAATTTCTCATCAGTTTTCAGACG
>JAGMDP010000112.1 GCA_023128635.1 Candidatus Heimdallarchaeota archaeon
GCATTTCGAACAATTGAACCACCGCCTTCAAGAATACTGCCATCAATTCTTATCGTCTTCGTCAAAGAAAATCCACTCGATTTTGTCTCTTGATTTGGATTTTTCTATCTCTTCCTCAACTAATTTCTTTTCTTCTCTAACATATAATTTCTTATCAGGGATTTTTTCAATAACCGTTAAAATAATCTTCTCAAGTTGATCGACATTTTTCTCAATTGTGGCAATCCTATCCAGTTTCCCTACGACTTGTTCAGCATTTTGAAGTTGTTCTTCAGAAAGGATGTCTTTCTTATTGATAAATGATTGAATTGGGATTTCTGAAAAGGTTGTTTTTATTTCATTGAATAGATTCAATTGATGATTCATTTTAAGAGGTGAATCATTAGTGGGATCAAACAAGAAGATAATGTAATCAGCAAGGTGTTTTAAAGCTAAAATACTCCTCATCTCAATGTCATTTCTTTCATGTAAAGGCCTATCAAGAAGACCAGGAGTATCAAGTAGTTGGATAGAATCAAATTCGCGTTTACGATGACCATAAACTAATTCTTTTGTTGTAAAAGGATATGCAGCGATTTCGGGATTTCCAGTGGAAATCAATTTCACAAAACTCGATTTTCCAGCATTTGGTGCTCCAGCAAAAGCAATCGTTTTCTCATAAAGATTGAAATCTGGGACTTTAGACAGCTGTATTTTTGCTGTGATCAATTCATCTAATGGACTTTTTAATTTCTTAATAGTAGAACCAATTCGTCCAATAGCTTCTTTTCTTATTTCCTTTGCTTCATCTGCTGTTTCGCTTTTACCTAGTTTCCTTGAAACTTCTCTTTCTATGCTTTTGAGAGATTTCTTGGTGTTATTTATCCTAGACAAAGAAGTCTTTAATTTTTCAATTCCATAAAGAACTTCGATTAGGTCCCTGTGAAAGGGATGTAAATCATTGATTAAGGGGAAACTTGAAACAATCTTCTCTAATCGTTCCTCTAAATCAGGAAACAAATGTCTAAATTGACGAAAATACAAGGTTTTGTAGAATGAATAATCTGATCTCCTTTTCTTAAGCTTTCTCGGTAATTCAACTCTAATTTTTTTCAATTGGGAGAATACAATATCAGCTAGTCTATCCGAAGTAGGAATATGTGGTATTCTCTTAAATTGACTCAAAGCAAATTCGCCTTAAATTTGTGTTAAAACGAAGGAAATTATAGTATCTTTTATTTCTCTTCTGCGCTTCTTGAGATATATTCTTGAAGTATTTCATCAAGTAGTCTTTTACCTTTAAGACCATATTTGGCTTCATCTTTTTGTTTTTGAACACCAGACAGGACTTGTTGAATGTGAACGTTTTCAATTGGTTTAAAAACTATCTCTGCGGATGGAATAATCTTCTTAATTCCATCAGCTATTTCTTGAGCAGTGACCCATAGTCCATCGACATTAACAATCTCGAAATCGAGATCCTTACTTCTCCATAAATTAATCAGAATTTGAACAGCATCATCAATAAAAACGATTGGAATCTTTGTTTCCGGAAGAACTTCTGCAACATAAGGTTTGCCTTTTACTGCTTCCTCAACCATTTGTGTAGGATACGGAGTAATACCTAGAAAAGGATCTCTTCCAGGTCCAACAACAACGGGAAATCTAACGGCCCTAAAGTTAATATTATATTTTTTGGAATAAATTGAACCCATAATCTCAGTGCACAATTTAAAAGAACTATAGATTGTCCAAGGATCAAGAAAATCTTCTTCGGTAAATGGAGGTTTCCTATCAGGACCAAAAACAGTAGCTGAACTTGTATAAATAATCGTTTTTATATTGTACTTTCGAGCTGCATCCAATACGTTTATTGTACCTTCAACATTTGTTTTGAAAGCTTTAAATGGCTCCTCTTCGGTTAATGGAGGTAGTATAGCAGCTAAATGAAATATTGTTGTAAATTCATACTTCTCACAGACAGCATCTAGAGCTTTACCTTTGGAAACATCGCCTTTCTCCAGGATAATTCCTTCAGATTTATCCTTCACTTTATTTACATTAATATCAAAAATGACAACTTCCTTTTCAGCATCAAGAAGTCTTTCTGCTAAGCTAAAACCAATAAACCCAGCACCGCCTGTGATAAGAATAGCCATATCCAATAACCTTCAATTATTGCTTTTATCTTTATAGTAATTTAACTCTTTTTAATGTCTTTCTTCAACAGAGGGGTGTATAATTCAACACGACGATCCATGAATGCGTGATTATTAGCTGTAACCATTTTATTTCTAGCTAAAGTTGGATCAATCTTAACAATCTTTACAACCTCTTCAACATCTGAGGCTTGTGCAAGGAGCTCCATTTTAGGACTAGTAATTTGACTTTGACCAGTAAAAGTTAACTTTGTATTTGGTCGAATGTCTGCACCAACACGATTTGCTGTTATTGTGAAAATTCTGTTTTCAATTGAACGTGCCAACATTGTTTTTTGCGAAAAAGGTAAGACGAGATTAGCAGGATGACAAATGATATCAGCACCATGTAAAGCTAAGATACGAGCAACTTCGGGAAAATACCAATCAAAGCAAACCATAATGCCTATTTTAGCTTGTCCTAAATCATATATTTTAAATGGACCATTTCCAGCTTTAAAGAAATTCTTTTCGTTATTAAATAAGTGTATTTTTCGATACACATCAATAAATCCTTCTGGACCAATAAGAACTGCCGAGTTATAAAAATCAGTTTCAGATACTTTTTCACAAATACCAGCGACAATGTAAGTATTTGTTTCCCTAGCAACATCGATCCAAGCTTTGGTTGAAGGACCATCTGGAACTTTTTCACTCATTTTCTGTAATTCGTTTTTATCGATGAAAAGATAACCAGAGGTACATAATTCAGGCAAAACAAGTAAATCCGCGTTTGCACCTTCTCGTATCAACTCAATTGAGCGTTCTAAATTTCTCGTAACCTCACCAAAAACTGGATTAAATTGAATGAAACCAACTTTCATGATACAATGCACCTGGAAAATATTACAGAAAAATCTACTAAAGATAATTCATTAAGAGATAATCGAAATTAATTCAATTAAAGTTTTGCTAAAGAAAAGAGAAAGAAAAACTGGGAGAAATCCCAGTAAAAAAAATACTAAAAACTATTCCGCTGCTACTTTTTTCTTCGTCAACGTTTCCTTGAGACCAAAGATTAAGAGACCGCCAAAGACTACTGCAGAAACATATCCTGCAATTCTCCAATCAAAAGGTAATAAACCTTGAATGATTAAGATGATTGCAAACGCAATAAGGGCTATTGCGAAAATAACTGATACTAATCCCCAGAAACGATGTGCTCTTGAGATCGGATATTCAGCTCTTAGGACTTTTCCTCTTGCAGCATCAACTAATGCTTCACCTTCCCAATTACCATAATTGTATTTCACTCGGTAGAATGGAACATGAAGATAAGAGACTTCCTTTAAATCGATATCTTGTTTTATTCCTTTGAGTTTGGAAATTTCTCGAAATATTAATTGATTGTGTCGATTTTTGACTTGAGCTTCAGCTATAGCATATGCTTCGTTGTAACCAATTTCGGTATCATAGATTTGACCGCCTTCCCTGTTCACTGCATTAATATCAAATGCATCTTTAGAGCCAACGGGGATTTTTTCGTCACGAATTTCTCTGTGTTGTTCTTTATAGCCAAAGATCAAACAAGTCTGATCTAAATCAATGGAGCCGCGTTCTGGTCTAGTAAGGATACTAATATTTCTACTCCAATGGGAACCCTGATTCGGATTGACGTACTTGCCAATGCCTTGATAATCAGTATGCCCGTGGAATTGAAACATCCAGAATGGCATCATTCTTAATTCAAAATCTTTGAAAACAGCTTTATCAGCAAAATCACTTGGTACGCCAACATACTTAGAGAGATATTGAGGTACTAGTTCGGTTAATTCTGAACCGCTAAAGTATACATTTAGCATGTGATGATTTTGAAATGTTTTGCCGGTCTGTAATTCATTTGGAGTTCCGCAAGAATCACAAGTTACAACGGATGCAAAGGGTGGAATATTATTTTCTGCTTGACAATATCCACAAGTTATCTTTTTCGATTGTCGTTCTACTGCCATTTCTTAATCATCTCCCATCCATAACTTGGCCACATTTTTCACAGAATTTTTGATTCTGCTCTAATGGATCACCGCATTTTGGACAAAATCTTGCAACTGGTTTACCGCTTGCTGGTTGTCGTGGTTGCTGTGGTTGGTGTTTTGGTATTGCTGCTCTAGCAGTTGGTGCTAAACGTTCGAAAGCGAATAAACTTAATCCGCTTCCACTCGAATGGATCTTATGTGGTTTGTAAACTCTAACCAGCAGTATTATTCCTACAATTACTCCTGCTAAAGCTACTACACCTAAAGCGATTAACCACCAAATTGCATTTTCACTTGAAGGTTCAAAAGCAATATATTGATTATAACCGATTTGAGTTAGAATTGGTGCTAATAAGAAACCTAATAGAGCAAAGAACATCATGAGTCCTCTGTTTTTAATAGGTTGTTCCTCGCGTAATAATTGACCACTACCCCAATGATATGCTGCACGATATAATCTTCCTTGAATTCTGCGTCTAATAAGTAATAATGGTTCATGTACCAATTTTGGTTGTGTCAAGGGTCTAAAATTAACTTTTGTGTCAAAAACTTCATGCATTTGAGATTTAGCATGAGAATAAGCGGATTCATAGATTACTTCTCCGGCTTTTTTCGATGCTTCATCTTGTCCCCACTCAGGGCTTAATGCAACAAGTGTTTGATCTCTACTTGCTAATCCCTTGATAAACTCTGGACTAAATGGAATAGGTTCTCCACCAATTGTTCTGGCAACAGAAGAAACCAATTCACCAGATCCAAACATTGTTACTTCTTGTCTAGCTAGGAAACGAACGTTGTGACTTCCTTTGTGTTGTACACGCCTTGGACGATATTCGACGATTGTCTTTGATTCAGTGTAAGTTTTTCCACCACGTCTTACAGTTTTGGTTTCAGTTCGTTCTCTTCTTTGATATCCCAAAGCGTCAACGCTAACATCAGCCTTTACTTCGAAGAAAGGTACAAGAATTAGTTCCATACTACGAACTTGACCTGGACCTTCAGGTGGAGTCATTGGTAATGGTTTTACTATCGCGTGAGGAGAGATATGGCTTTCAGCAACAATTTCACCGCAAAAATTGCAGATCACTAAGAGGGATTCTGCTGAAGGTCTCATTGGTGCTCCACAAGATGGGCACCTCAAGGTTTTTACTAATATAGAATCTCCTTGTTCACTCATTGCCTTCACGCTTAATTTTGTTTTATAATTCAGAATGGGTTTGAAACCCATTTCGATACAGAACTCTAATAGATAATAACTAAATTAAGATTACTGTTATGGACAAAGAAATGAAAAATAAGAAAATCAAGAGTTATTTGGATTAATTTTTGGTTTGAAACGCTTCAAACGCAAGGAATTAGTTACCACGAATACTGAGCTAAAAGCCATAGCAGCTGCTGCAATCATTGGAACGAGTAGTCCAATTGCAGCGATTGGAATCGCAATGATGTTGAAGAAAAATGCCCATAAAAGATTTTGTTTTATTATTTTTAATGTTTCACCACTTAGTTCTATAGCATCGACAACTTGTGTTAAATCACTTCTCATAAGAGTTACATTAGAAGTTTCAATTGAAACATCTGTTCCTGAAGCAACTGCAAAACCAATATCAGCTTGTGCAAGAGCAGGAGCATCATTGATCCCATCACCTACCATACCAACTTTTCGATTTTCTTTTTGAATATCTCTAACTAGTTTTGCTTTATCTTCTGGTAAAACTTCTGCATATACTCTTTCTATTCCAGCTTGTTTTGCAATAGCATCAGCAGTTCTTTTATTGTCTCCAGTCACCATGATAACTTCTTTTCCAAGAGATTTTAAAATCCTCACTGCTTCAATTGAAGAATCTTTAATAACATCAGCTACAGCAATTAATCCAAGAATTTTTTTATTTTTGGCTAATATCATCACAGTTTTACCGGCTTTTTGTAGAGAACTCATTTTTTCATCGAGATTATCTACCAAACTTATTTTTTGAGTTTCTATTAGTGACTTGTTACCAAGAATGATTTTCTCATTATTAACAGTAGCAATAATTCCTTTACCGGGAATAGCACTAAACTCATCTGGTTCTTCTAATGAAATATCTCTCATTGAAGCAGCTCTAACTATTGATTCACCTAATGAATGCTCGGAACCCTTTTCAGCACTTGCAGAAAAATACAATAAATCTTGCTCTGAAAATCCTGAATCTAATGGAATAATATCAGTGACTTCTGGAACTCCTTTTGTTAGTGTTCCAGTTTTATCAAATAGTATAGTATCAATATCCAGTGTTTTTTCAAGAGATTCTGCATTTTTGAAAAGAATACCAAGTTCAGCTCCTTTCCCTGAACCAACCATAATTCCTGTAGGAGTTGCTAAACCTAAAGCACATGGACAAGCAATAACTAGAACAGCTACGGTATTGAGAATTGCATGAGTATACCAATTTTGTGATGCTAGAATTTCTCTTATTGGGGTAAATCCATAGACACCACCAAGAATCAACCATATTGTTAATGTCGCAATTGCTAAAACTATAACAATTGGAACAAAATAGGCTGAAACTTTATCAGCTAATCTTTGAACTGGAGCCTTGCTACCTTGAGCATCTTCAACCGATTTTATTATCTGGGATAAAACAGTGTCTGATCCAACTTTTTCTGCTCTAAATTTTATGAAACCGTTTTTATTAATAGTAGCTCCAATGACCAAATCGTCTTTTTTCTTATCAACAAGTAGACTTTCACCTGTCAGCATGGATTCATCAATAGCAGTAATGCCTTCTATTATAGTACCATCTACTGGAATTTTCTCACCAGGACGTACAATAACAATATCATCAACTATGACTTCACTTATTGGAATATCAAGTTCCACTTCATCCCTAATTACACGAGCAGTTTTTGGTTGCAATCCAAGTAGATTAGCTATTGAATCAGATGTTCTACCTTTTGCAATTGCTTCTAGATACTTGCCAACCACTAAAGCCGTGAGGATAAACGCTGCGGATTCAAAGTAAAGTGGTCCTCCTATAATTAAAGAAACAACACTGTAAATGTAGGCAGCACTACTACCTAATGAGACTAGGACATCCATATTTGTTGTAAAATGAGTTATTGCTTTGAAGGCACTTTTGAAGAAAGGCCATCCAACGTAAATATATACGAGGGTAGCTAAAACTAGCATAGTATATTTTATCGCTGTTAATTGCATGAAACCGTCTATACCCATATCGATGAACATGAACACCATTAGTGGGGTTGTGAATATCACACCGAAAATTAATCGATTCCTATAATGTAAACGTTCTTCTCGCTCTATTCTTCTTCTTTGACTAAGAGCATCTTCTTCTATTGATTTCTCAATTTCATAACCTACATCTCTAATTGCCTTTTCTAAAATTGATACATTTACTAGACTAGGATTGAATTCAACAGTTGCTTTTCTAGTAGCTAAATTAACTATTGCGGAAATAACTCCATCCACTTTCTTCAGTGCTTTCTCAACACTCATAGCACATGATGCGCAAGTCATGCCTATGACAACTAACTCCACTTTCTCTAATCTGACATCATAACCTACACTTTCAATTGCATCAACTAATTCTGATTCATTAATTAGTGTTGGATCAAATGTAACAACAGCTTCGTTTGTAGCAAGACTAACAACGGCATTATTTACACCCTCTCTTTTATTTAAGCTTCTTTCAATGGTAGCACTGCATGCTGCACAGGTCATGCCACTGACACCTATTTTTATTTTTTTCTTAGTTGATTCGTTTTCTGATTCAGCCGTTGTCTTCACCATCAAGTATTCTCTCTTAGGATTCGCCTTCTACTTTATAACCGAGATTTTCTATAGTTTCAACTATTTTCTCTTTTTCAATTGCTTTCTCATTATATGCTACATCTGCAATGCCTTTTTGGAAATCAGCCTCAGCATGCTCAATACCTTCTAATCGACTAAGAGCTTTACCAATAGATGCTGAACAACCATTGCAATGCATACCACTTACCTTAAAGGTTACTTTTTTGTTTTTACCCATGATATATTCACCTTAATTTCCGAAATAGGAAAATTTAGTTCTAATTAAATAAGTCCATAAGCAATTAATAAGTTCATCATTCATTAATTAATGAAAAGTAATCTCAGAATATTATTATCTTGTGTTTTTTCCTCAGAATATTAATTTCTTCTATAGTTTTTTACCAAACGCATCCGCATACGAGAAAATAGCAGGCCCTCCACCGGAATGTAGAAACAAAACATTTGAATCTACAGGTATTTCTTCTCGAGAGATTAAATCAATCAACCCAACCATTGCTTTTCCATTATAAACAGGATCCAAGAATATACCTTCCAATTGGGCGATTAACTTTACTACATCAATCATATCTTTACTTGGATCACCATAACCTTGACCATAATATCCTTCAAGGACAACAATATCCGTATCACTTATTGCAAGATCTAGTGACCATTCTTCTTGGAACTCAGAGGCTATTTTCTGAACTTCCTTAATTATCTCTTCTTTTCCATCACCAACACCTATACCAATGACTTCAATTTCAGGATAATACAGTTTTTTACCTAAAACAATTCCAGCTTGTGTTCCAGCACTACCTGTTGGAAACACAAGATAATCGAATGCAAAATCCATTTCTTCTGATTGTTCTGCAATTTCCTTCATAAACAAAACATAACCAAGAGCTCCTAGCTTAGTTGATCCACCAGTAGGAATAATGTATGGAACCTTTCCTTCATCCTGTAATACTTCAGCTATTTCTTCCATTCTCTGTTTTCGATCTGAACTTGACTTTACTCTATGAATTTTCACATCTAAAATTTGATCAAGCAATATATTCCCCGTAATCTGTTCACCAATAACAGAATCAGATAAAACCAATTCACAGTCTAATCCTAATCGAGCACAACAAGCAGCTGTTTGAAGACAATGATTGGATGTAAGTGCTCCTTCTGTAAGAACAACATGAGAGCCTTTTAGCAAGGCATCAGCAAGTAGAAACTCTAGTTTTCTATTTTTGTTTCCTCCAAAAGCCATGCCAGTAAGGTCATCCCGTTTCACGAAAACATTTGCTTTTCCTAAGTGCTCTGTTAGTCTCTCCATTGGGATAAGAGGAGTAGGTAATAAACAATGATTAATTCGAGGAATTGATTCAAGATCAAATTTTGGCATAAATATAGTTACTTCTACCAATTTTTATTATTAACGCTAAAAAACAATGAAAAACATAAATTTGTGAACCTAAAGAATTCGTAGAGATAGAGATGATACAATTTTAAATCATAATAAAAATTAATTTAATTGCAATTTTTGCCGTTTAACTTAAATAGGTTAAAGCATGTTTTTTTCAAGTATCTGGAGGAAAATTATTTGTTCGAAGGAGAAAAAATCCGATTAAGATCAATAGAACTCACTGATCTTGATGCTATAATGGAAAATTGGAACAATCTAAAACTCAGACGTTTCCTACATGAGCCTAGACCATTCTCTCGAGATGAAGAGGAAGAATGGATTAGAAGCACTTGGCGACGAAGAAAAGCAGGAAGTGATTTTCAATTTGCAGTTGAACATAAGGAAACCAAAGAATTTCTTGGAACAGCAGGATTATTTAGTTTAAATCAGGTTGCTCGATCGATAGAACTTGGAATTGCAATTCATGCAGAGAAGAATTGGGGAAAAGGTTACGGAACTGATACCATGAAAGTTCTCCTTGAATTCGGATTTAATTACTTGAATTTAAATAGCATTCGATTAAGAGTAAACGATTTCAATGTAAGAGGAATTAAAACCTACAAGAAAGTTGGTTTTACAGAAGTAGGCAAGCTTCGACAAGCAAATTTCGTCGAAGGAAAATATAATGATATGGTTTTCATGGATATTTTAAGAGAAGAATGGGAGAAAATGAAGGAAAAGTAGAACTCATATAAAATTCTACTTCAAATATTATTGTTTATGAATTGCTGAATATTCGTGAAATAATTAGGTTCTAGGTATGCTTCAACATGACCCCTATCATCTACTCGCCAGAGTAATTTTGAAGCAGTATTATTTAGCAAATTGTAGATGGTTGTAGCATCTTCTGGATTAATATCCAAATCAGCATTACCATGGATAATGTATGTAGGGATTGTAATATTGTAAACTTCTTTCGCAGGGGATATATCCGCAAACGAATACCCATAATGAGTTTCCATCATAGCAATAGTTATTTGTCCAAAAATAGCCCAAGGAAAACCAGATCTCATAGGATACGCTTGTCGAATCATCAGATCACCATAAGCCCAAGAAGAATCTGCAATAATAGCAGCAACATCATTGTATTGTGCTGTATAGAACAAAATAGTTGCAGCTCCTTGACTTTCAGCGAACAAAACTATTTGTGAAGCATTAACTCCAGGTTGATGTCTAGTATAATTTACAGCGGCTTTTACATCTTTAACTTCATCAATGCCCCAGGTTAGACCAAGGAGAGTGTCCGGAGACTCACCTCGATTTCGGGAATCAAAGAAGAATAAGCGATAATCCAAATTATAAAAGCCTTCTCCGTAATGATCCAACATAAAAGCTTTCGAATGAGTAGCTCCATGCAATACAATAATTGTTATGTTAGAATTCGGAGCAGAAGAATTCTTTGGTTCAATAAACCAACCCTTTAATTCTAACCCATCACTTGTTGTGAAAGTAACATTTTCATAAGTCATATCATAATCATGAGGATAAACGTACATTGCTTCGTGATCGGGATGAAGCATAGTATTTTTACCAATTAATGGGATAATCGAGAAAACTAGTAGTGAGCCAAATACTAGAATAACTAAACTTAATGAAATAAGTGTAATCTTGAGCCATTTCTTCATTTTTTTTTAACCTACAATCATTTTGCTTTAAAAAATATAAGCTTTTAGTGTCTAACGGTGGGAAAGTGGAAATTATTGAATAATTTTTTCCACGAATTTCGGCAAAACCTCCTCAGATTTCCCAAGAACAACAAAATCAGCTAATTGAGAGATTGGTGTTTCATCAACATTAAACTCGATTACTAAGACATCATTCATTTTTGCCAAGTAAGGTAAATCAGCTATTGGATACACAACACCACTTGTACCTATAACAAGTAAAACATCGCATTCAGTTCTAATTAT
>JAGMDP010000113.1 GCA_023128635.1 Candidatus Heimdallarchaeota archaeon
AATTAAAAGAAACAAAAGATGATATTACCGAAGAAAAAGCAGATGAACCAAGTGAATAGAAATCTACATTTGAATATGGTAAAAGAATCTGCGTTTTTGTTCATTTAATAATCGAGGTAGGTCAATCTCGCACTCTTCAATGCGATCATTACATAGTTCGATATATCCTTCTTCTCGAAATTGTTCTTTGAGTTCATTAGCAACTAGAAGTTGCTTTTGCCTTATTTTAATTTCATTCTCTGTAAAATCCCAGGTTCTGAATGAAAGATTGTTTCTTTTTAGTACCTGAGCAAAATTTGTATTATCAGGTAGTAATAAATCAGGATTATCATTTTCAAAAGCGTATTGAAATGTAAATACACCCATTTGCCCGTTAGGTTGTAGAATTTCTTTTAGTTGTTTAATTGTTTTGTTTATATCAATTGTATAATGTAATGTAGCTATGGCAATTATTGTATCAAATGAATTGGATGGTAATGCTAGATTATTCAAGTCTCCTAATTGGTAATCTAAACGTTGTCTTTTATCTAAAGTTCTTTTCTTAGCTAAATTGATTGCTTCACTTGCTACGTCTATTCCAAGAACATATGCACCAGTCTTATCTGAGATATACTCAGAAATTTTCCCAAGACCGCAACCCAAATCTAAAACCTTGTTCATTGATGATAAATCAAGTACCTGAAGTAATTTTTCTAATTGGAACATATCCAACATATTAGCTTGGGCAAGATCCTTGCCGAAAACACGTTCACAAAATAAAGAATGGGCTTTACTATTAACAACTTTAAGAAATTCATCATTAAATCTATTGCCTATTCTTTTTCCTCGAATATTTATAGCATTACTTTTCCCTGATTTCGTTAAGGAATAACCATCAGCAGTTCTTTGAAGTAGTTTTTTTTTAATTAATAATTCAGATATCTCTTTGAGATTTAATTCCTCAGATTTTCCATCCCTCTTCCATTTATGAAGCTCTAAACCCCGAGAAAGTATATTTTCAAGAGCAGGCTGTGTTATTGCGTTGGTTTTATCATTATCAGGATATAACTCCAAAGACAATAATGCATCTAAAAATAACTTTTCCTCAACTGAAAATAGAATCCTCAATAGCTGTTTCTCCTTAATCAGAACACAAAGTAATTTTTCTTCATTAATAATTGGATAAACATGAGATAATAATCATGAAATTAGATTAATATAGCTAAGTAAATGAAAAAAGAAAGAAGAGATTAATGGAGAAGAAATTACAGAGGAACACCCTCAAAATACCACCTCAAAGAAAGGAATTTTGAGAAAAGAATTAGCAGAAGAACTCCTAAGACAACAGGAAATGGGAAGAATAAAAGTAGTGATAGTAAGAATGGGAGACTTTTACGGACCAAACGTAGTCAATGGCTTCACAGACAAACTGTTTCCAAACGCACTTACTGGGAAAGCTGCAAGCTGGATAGGTGACCTAGATAAGAAACACTCGTTGATCTACATAGATGATGCTGCAGAAGGATTAGTATTAGCTGGGCAACATCCAGAATTAACCGGTAAGGTCTGGCATCTAGAAGGAGCAGAAGCACTAACAGGCAGAGAATTCATAACAATGATAAATAAACAACTACACCAAGAACCGAAGGTTAAATCATTAACAAAAAGAACAATAATCGTACTAAGCCCAATTGTGCCCATAGTAAGAGAAATAAAGGAATTACTGGGTCAATGGGAAAAACCATTCGTCATAGATGGAGCACGATTCAAGGAAGCAACAGGAAGATCAGACTACACACCGCATGATGAAGCAATTCAAGAAACATTGGAATGGTTCAAGAAAAGTTACCGTAAAACTTGATACTTACCTCTAAAGAAGAAATTTTTCTGTAATTTTGATTACTTCTTTATTTGTGAGAGAAGATATTCAACTCTCTTAGGAAATCTATTTTTTAATCGATTTTTCCTAAGATTTTGTTTGAGAATCCACCGAATATCAACATCATCTATCAAAGTTAGAGATTCCAGAAATTCAAATCCTTTTTCTGGTAATGCTAATACAACAATACTAAAAGTAAAAGCAAATCCTTTACGAGCAGATCTAAATTCATGATGCTTTCTATTTTTCTCTTTGAGGATTAATTCTATTATATCGAGATGTAGCTCAAAAGCAGTATTTGCTATATTTGTATCTTCAAGTAATTTCGGAACTGCAAATGCTGCTGCCACAGCTCTAATCAATAACCAATTCTTTTCTTTTATCCAAGGAAGAATTCGATCTATAACCTTTCCTTGATACGTTTTAATCAATTTAGCTAATACATGAGCTGTTGCTTCTCTCATACGCCACCTCTTATCTGTTGCTGCTTTCTTCAAGATTTTTAATGATTCAGATAAGTAAGAAT
>JAGMDP010000114.1 GCA_023128635.1 Candidatus Heimdallarchaeota archaeon
CTACTAAAATAATCAGAAATGGATATGATGTTTTATGCGTAAGGTGGTTGATGGTTTAACGTTAGATATTCCAAGTGATGTCTATGATCCCGCTGAGGATTCTTTTCTTTTAGCAGAAAATGTTCGAGATCTTACTAACGAAAAAGTTTTGGAAGTGGGTTCAGGTTCTGGTTATGTCTCACTCTATCTCGCAAAGAAATTTCCGAGAGCAGAGTTCTTTTGTGTAGAGATAAACCAGTTAGCTGCGAATACAACTAAAAAGAACGCAAAACAAAACGCTATAAATCTTGAAGTTATATGCTCTGATTTGTTTAGCTCCCTTCTTGCAAACGAAAACGATTTGCAATTTTTTGATATTGTGATGTTTAACTCTCCATATTTACCTGTGAAGGATTTCGGACAATTAGAACTAGCTTGGTCAGGAGGAATTGATGGTTTAGATGTTGTAAAACCATTTCTCAAAGCATTACCCTTTTTCTTAAAAAATAATGGCTGCTGTTATCTTGTAGTTTCATCTAAAACTAATTTAGCATTATTGGAAAATATGATCGAGTATCAAGGATTTAATTGCTTAGTTAAAGATAAGGTTGTAGAGGGAAAGGAGAGCATACTACTATATTACCTGAAAAAGGACATCACTGAGTAGTACTTTCCTAATAATTTTAAATAGTTGAATATAGAGTAATAGTATTACAAAGTTTAAGGTTGACTAGGATTTGAAAAAAGAAGAAACTGATTACGTTGCTTGGTATATTTTAGCATTATTTGATTATGGTATGCCAGTTTCAAATTTATCCCAAAGACAATCAAATGAACTTTGGTCAAAAATACTCAAGGCTTTTAAGAAATTCATTCCAAAAAAAGATTTCTTTGTTAAGGGGGAAATCAAAGAATTAGATATGCCTCATTTAGAAGAATCATTTAAACTCGCGGAAATTGATTCCTATAAATCATATATAGATTTACGACGATCACCATTAATCGGTTTCTATAATAGACGATTAATCATTAGATTAACTATTGGTCTTGAGGAATTCTTTGAGATCAAAACACATAGAGATGATATTTTACGTGATTTGAAATTTGTTTTTGAAGATTTAAAAGGAACAAAAGTGAGTGTTAAGGATCCCGAAGGTATAGGTGAGAAACCTTGGGAAATAAAAGAAATTTTCTATTATCCACTAATTATTGTTCGTAATGGAGCTAAAATGATTAAAGAAGAAATTAAAGCTTCCAAAGAACTCTCTGTTGATCCGATTTTCTCCATTCCGAGTACTTCATTGACTTATACTCTGCCAGAAAGAGGTCGATGGTTTAATATGTTCAGTTTTAAGGAACATTATATTCGACTCAGTGTTAGAAGTGCTATGGTTTTCTGTGATGGTTGGATACCTTTAGAGTTTAAACAGACACTCATAAATGCTATTTATACCGGTGGAATTTATGAACAAATGCTTCGATCGAGAAACATCGAAAAACCATTAACAAGGCAAAGAATGAGAGCAATTGATGATGATATTCTCATGAAATTAGCAGATCATATAAGAGATATGATCAAAACAAACATTGATGCTGCACGTATAGCTGAAAAACAAAGATTCATTAGCTTTTTCATTGCCAGCCTTTCATTCCTAATTTCTGTAATGGCTTTCATCATAAGTATGTTGACAATCTTTCGCTCATAGAAAACTGTTTCATTTTATATAAAATCGACTCATGTTTAAATAGCTAATTCGCTTAATATAATATGAGGGATTAAGATGGCATATGACCCAAGAAGTCGTTTAATTGCAGCTGAAGCTGATGAAAAATATTCAGAAAAAGTAGCAAAACAAAATATACGAACTTCATCAGTTAAGTCTATCATTATTATAGGGGTTTTAATAGCACTACTTATTGGCACAATTTTATTCATGGGAATTTAAAGTGAATTATTCTGGACTTCCTGCTAATAATCTCTGTATAATTAAATGAGCTTCTCGAGTTATTCCACGTGGTATTTTGTAGAATTTTACTTCAGCATTTTTTGCATAACTCATTTCACGATCTGTTTCCGAATCACCAAAGGCATACCATTTTGTTACTGTTTTCTCTTTATCTAGCGTTCTTATGGCTTTTTCTGCAGCAGTTTTTTTGCTAGTTTTAATAGGTAGAATATCAATAGCATAAGGATTAGGGATAATTTTTAGCTCATTTGTATATTCTTTGACAATTGGTTCAATATTCCTCAATAATTTTTCAGTTGTTAAACCATAGAGTGGCAAGGTGCGAAATGTTATCATAATTTCTTTTGGTTCAATCCAAAGTTTTCTTTCATCTGGTTGAACGTAATTTTCATAGGGTTCAAGTTCACGGTATTCGCAGATTGCCTCTGAGCATTCTTGCTTAACGTTTCTCAATAATTCCCGTAGTTCTTTATTAATTCGTTTACGAACTTTTTTCCCTCGGTACCAATTGACAAGTCCAAATTCCCCGAAGACAGGAATATATTCTTTCAAAGTATCATTTATATGGTTGAAAAAATAATTGCGGACCCATTGAACACTTCTCCCAGTTATTAGACCAATAGGAAAATTCATTTTTCGTAGCATTTCTAAGTCATTAATTATTAGTAAATCAATGACTGAATCATTCGCATGATAGGTGGTTAAAGTACCATCCACATCAAAAAGAAAACCTATTTTCGGTCTTGTCATAAGCTCTTCTCCTCATTCTCTACACGATTTAATTCTATTTTTTGGGATTTAAGCATATAAACTATTTCCCCTATAATCAGAGTTTTGTAGCTTTTTTTTGGATTTGAGAATATTTAATTAGCTGAATGAAAGAGCTAAACTACTATGAGTAAATATAATGAACTAAGTTTAGATGAACAAATCATCCAAATTGCAGAATGGATTGCCAATTCTAAACATCTTGTAGCTTTCACAGGAGCAGGAATAAGTACTGAATCCGGGATTCCTGATTTCCGAGGACCAGATGGTGTGTGGACTAGAAGAGATAAAGGACTTCCTCCTCCGAAAATGAAAAAATCATGGAGTGAAATACAACCAAATAGTGGTCATCTTGCATTAGTGGAACTACAAAATAAGGGTTTATTGAAATTCTTAATCACACAGAATGTTGATGGATTACACTTAATTTCAGGAATAAAACCTGATCTTTTAGCAGAATTGCATGGTAATAGTAATTTCATGGTTTGTTTATCCTGTAACAAAAAAATGACTTACGAAGAAGCAGATTGGGATAAAAGTAGATGGGGTCCAGGTTACAGAACAAGCTCTGTTAATGAATTCCAACCAACTTGTCCAAATTGTGATGGAAGAATTATTTCTTCAATAGTGAATTTTGGAGATCCAATGCCAGAGGATGATTTTTTGAAATCTCAGGAGCATTCCGATCAAGCTGACGTTTACTTGATTATTGGTTCATCCCTGGTAGTTACACCTGCAGCTGATTTGCCAGAATTAGCAAGAAAAAATGGTGCTAAATTGGTTTTAATTAATATGGGGGAAACTCCGTATGATGATTTGGTTGACATAAAGATCGAAGAGAAAATTGGTGGAGTAATAACTAAGATAGTTTCTCAAGTAAAGGAAAATCTTAGGTAACTTTTTTTTTTAATAGTTTTAAAAAGGAAGCAATATTTTTTATTATCGAGAAATTATAGAGTGAGTGAGAGAAATTACGATGATGGATTTCAGCAAACTGGAGAAGCTTATGAAGGCATTTGCTTCATCAACTCGACTAGGGATTATTGATTGCATTCAGCTTGGTATAACAAATCCAAGAGACATAGCAATAACGATTGATAAGCATCGTTCAACCATCGAAAATCATTTGCGTATTCTTTTAGAAGCTGATGTTGTGAAAAGAGTTCAAACTAAAAACAAGAAAGGATTACCTAGCTCTACTTATGTTTTACAGAAGAATGCTAACGTTCTCATGGCAACAATAAAGCATTTAGCAAAAGAAAATCAATGAAAATTGTCGTTCAATGAAATTCTTTTACCGTTTATCATTTTTATCTTTTCTAAATATAAATATCATAAGCAGAAATGTTGTACATCCTAGAGCTAATATTATTGGAAACGAAATAGAAACGTTTTGAACAGCTGGCAGAATATAATCTTCTATAATATCAAGGTAGGGTTCAGTATCAGAAACAGAAAATGATGCTGTGAAGACCACGACTATATCGTATTCAGGAATAACAAAAACATGTTGTCCATGACGACCCCAAGCAGTGTACATGCCCGACAAAGGATGCAACCACCACAATTCTCCATAACCCAAATTATAGCCTAAAGACCAGTGAAGACTAGTAGTATTTTCTACCCAATCCACCGGAAGTATTTGTTGACCATCCCATGAACCATTATTAAGGTAAAGATAACCTAATTTCGCCATATCTCGAGGCGTCATAAAGAGCCCATGTCCTCCGTAATACACACCAGTTCGATCATATTCCCAGTGATATTGTGTTATTCCTAAAGGACCAAAGAGATATTGATTAGCAAATTCTTTGGTAGTATTCCCGGTTACTTCTTGAATTATTGCTGAGAGAAGATGGGTTCCACCTGTATCATAATTAAAGATAGTTCCAGGTTCTGTTGCCATAGGCAAGTCAAGAATGTATTGAACTTGATCATCACTGCTCATCCAACCTGGCCAAATTGCATCATCACCAGGATAAGCCATACCAGTAGACATCATCAAAAGATGTTGAATCTCCATTGCTTCTTTTCTAGAATCGATATTAGAGACATTTCGACCTGGGAAAAAATCGAGAACTTTTTGATGAACATTTGAAATAAAACCTTCCTTAATAGCTGCACCAATCAATGCACAAGTAAAGCTCTTAGTAACAGACCAAAGAGCATGTGACCAAGAAGCTTCATATAATCCAAAATAACCCTCTTGAACAAGATACCCGTTTCGTATTACAACAACTGAATCGACTGTAACAGATAAATCTTCCATATATGAAATCATCTCCTCTAGAAGATCCTTATCCATGCCTTGTTGTCTAGGTTTTGCAGTTTGCCAGTCATCAGTTGGCCAAACAAGAGATTCAGCATTAATAGCTCTGGAAGAATTACTTAAGAGAATTAGTAACGAGAGAAAAAGGGTCAATAAACCAGAAATAGTTTTTTTAGATCTTGTCAAAATAAGTCCCAAAGGAATTATGTGATGTATTAATAAAAGAGATAGTTCTACTCTTGAAAATAGAACGAGTTATAGGTATAGGGAGCGAACAAACGATTATTTGGAAGACTTTTCAATGGAACTAAGCATCTTATCACTTCTTTCTTGACGCTTTTGTAAACCAATTCTAATCCATTTCTGTTCCTCATTTTTCCTACGCAAGTTGAAAAGATAAGGAATAACATAATAGACAAATAAAATACCAACAGTCCCAGAGAAAACTGAGGCTAAAATAGTTAGAAGCCTCTTACCGGGATTACTGGATGGATTTAAAGGATTAGTACCTTCCTCAATCTCCTCGTAATCACTATAGCCATCATTGTCAGTGTCATAACGATCTGGATCAGTAAAATAAATCATAATTTCTTCTCCATCTAACAGACCATCGTCATCCATATCCGGATCATTTGGTGAGGTATTGTATACAATTGCTTCTTGAAAATCTGTCAGACCATCGTCATCTGTATCAACTTTTATTGGTGAGGAGAGGTAAAGATAGACTTCATCTGCATCATTAAGTAAATCTCCGTCTGTGTCATTTACAGTCGGATCTGAAAAATACCAGTATTCTGCTACATTAACTAACCCATCTCCATCTAAATCGTCCATAGAATCATCATATAGCGGATTGAAATTATATACGTATTCGAAATAATCATCCATTCCATCGCTATCGGTATCAGCTAAATATGGAGCAGAACCAAATACTATTTCGAGGGGATCAATTAAGCCATCAAAATCGGAATCCACTCTTAATGGATGTGAACCATAAAGGAAAATCTCATCGCCATCGGTTAGGCTGTCGTTATCAGTATCAGGATCAAATGGGTTGGTTCCAAAATTGAACACTTCAAGTGAATCACTCAAACCGTCAAAATCTGTATCCCAGTTTGTAGCATTTGTTCCATAAATAATAATTTCATTGTAATCCGTTAAGTAATCACCATCTGTATCATCTAAATTTAAATCTGTACCCCAGAAGACTTCTTCACAATCCAGTAATCGATCATCATCCGTGTCGGAATCAAAAGGATCACCATTATATAGGAATTCTTCGTAATTTGTTAATTCATCAGTATCATAGTTGAGAGAAGCATCATCAAAGAATGGATCCAAATTGTATATAACTTCATAACCGTCTAACATAAGGTCTCCGTCTGTATCATTCATTATTGGATTCGTTCCACTAATTGTAATTTCATTATAATCTGATAGTTGATCTCCGTCTGTATCCCATAAATTCGGATCTGTTTGAAAGGTATTATTCTGGAGATATTGGTCATCTAGTGGATCTATCATTACCTCATAATAATCATCCAGTAAGTCAAAATCAGTATCATTAGTTAATGGATTTGAAAAGTAAACAAAAATTTCTTCGAAATCATCTAGATTATCTCCGTCTGTATCATTCAGATTGGGGTTTGTTCCATAACCATATTCCCCAAGATTTGTAATAGTATCTAAATCAGGATCAAGTCCTGAATCATTAAACAGTGGATTTAAGCTGTTAGCAATTTCATACCCATCTGGCATCCCATCATATTCGCTATCTGGGTTTGTTGCATTTGTTCCATGAATTAATATTTCATCACCATCTGTGAGTTGATCATCATCCGTATCTGGATTATTTGGATGAGTACCATGAATATTAACCTCATCTCCATCTGTTAAAGAATCCGAATCAGTATCTGAAAGATAAGGGTCGGAGCCATAGGTAAATTCCTCCAGATTTGTAAGACCATCAGGTTCAAAATCATCGCTTGCATCTGTAACATTATGCGGATTTAGTCCATA
>JAGMDP010000115.1 GCA_023128635.1 Candidatus Heimdallarchaeota archaeon
GTCTTGAAAGGCTATGGATGGATGTTAAAGGAAGCCACTAAGAAATTTCAAGATGAAGTTTTTGAGTATGTTCTGAAAAACAAGGCAAAAATGCCTCGAGTATCTTTACGATATGCAATCGAAAAAATGCCACAAGAAATGAGAAAGCAAGCAATGGCAAAGGATTAGGATAAATCATTTGATTTTATCAGAAAATGCACGAAAAACTAGTCTTTTATTTGATTAAATCATTATTTATAGTGGGGTTATATGATTGGCAGTTGTCAAAATATTGCTTGTCGATGAAGATAAGGCTTTTGTCGACGCTACAAAGCTTTACCTTGAGAAACTTGATCAGTCATATAATGTTAGTACAGCAGATACTGCTAGTAAAGCTGAGAGACTGTTAAAAAAAACTGTTTTTGATGTTATAATTTCTGATTACTTATTACCTGGTAAAAATGGTTTAACTTTTCTGTCAGATTTACGTGCTTCAGGAAATAAATCGATTTTTATTTTGTTTACTGGCATTTCTACAGAAGAGGTAATCATTGAAGCTCTTAATTTAGGAGCTGATTACTATATTTTGAAAGGTGGAGATCCAAAGCATCAATTTAAAGAATTATCTAATCTCTTAGAAAAATCAATCAAGAATATTGCTCAACTTCGACATGCAGAGAACACTATAAATCTTGAACGAAAAGCATTCCAATTAATTGCTGAATCTGCAATCGGTAAATCACAAATGACAAACTTGTGCAACGATGTTTTACGAGATTTAATTACAACTTTGGGTTTTGATTTAGGTACTCTACGACTTTATAATCCTACAACAAAAATTCTTAAACTGACAGCTTTTTTTGGAACTGAAAAAGAGAAAAGTAAGTTAGTAGAAGATCAACACTTAAACGATGATAAACATATTTCAGTTCTTGTAGCAAATAGCAGAATTGCAATAATTTCTGCTGATATAAACAAAAGTAAAGAACTGCTTCCTTATATGAAGCGATTAAAAGAATTGAACATTCAATCCATTATTACTTGGCCAATAGTTAGTGCTGATAACAAGCTTTTGGGAATAGTTCATCTAGCATCCAAAACTCCTAAAGGATATTCCCAGCGAAAAGTGGATATTCTTTGAAACAATTGTTCGATTTTTCGCAACAATTTTGGAACGCAAGAATGCAGAAGAATTACTTCGATTTAGTGAAGAAAGATACAGAAAGTTAGTTGAAACATCTCCTCTTTCGATTTTAGTTACAGATCTAACTGGAAAAATCCTAATGATTAATCAAGAATCTCTAGATTTGTATGGAGGAGTGAAAGAAGAAGAAATGATTGGGAAAAGCGCCTTTGATTTAATTGCTCCAAAAGATCAGAAGTTAGCAGCTAAAAATCTTGAAAAAACTAAGAGAACTGGCCGACTGAAAAACATGCAATATACTATGTTAAAAAAAGATGGTTCTAAATATATTGGAGAGTTGAATGCTACACTTTTAACTGATGCAGATGGGAAACCAACTGCTTTCCTTGGTGTTATTCAAGATATTACTAAACGATTGAAAACACAGGAAGTAATCAATCAAAATCAAAAAATGCTGAAAAAACAAAGAGATGAGTTAGAAGAATTTGCCACAACAATTGCCCATGATATTCGAGGGAAATTACAAATTATCTCCATGTATAATTCCATGAGTAATTCGGATTTCACAGACAAAGTGGATCAACAAATAGTTGAAACAACAAATTTCCTTGAAGACCTTTTATTTCTAGCCAAAGAGGGAGAAATACTGGGTAAAATCACTTCAGTAAATCTTACGGATTTAGCGAATGAACTAGTTTCGGAAATAAAATCCTTGGATCCTAATCTTAAAGTAACCATTCGTGATTTGCCTACTTTAAAGGGTGATAGAGTAAAATTGAAACAAGTATTCGAAAATTTGTTAATCAATGTAATCAAACATGCTGATGCTTCTAAAGTGCATATTATTGGGAAAGATTTCCCACATAAAAAACAAATTGAAATCCAAGATAATGGAAGAGGGATGTCTATAGATCGGCAAAAAGAAGTTCGGAAAGCTTGGACGAAGGAAAGCTACGCTTCATTTGGTTTGTTAATTGCTCTTAAAATTGTGGAAGCACATGGTGGGTCTATGGGTTTTGAAAGCGAAGAGGGTTTGGGGACAATTTTTGTGATAACCTTCCCAAAAAAACGCTAAAAAATTTATTTTTTGCTGTATTTTAGTTGTTAAAAAGTTAACATAATTATATAAACTGAACAATTAAAAAAGCTATATTGGGTTTTTAGCATGGTAGCATTAACTATGTCACAAAAGAATATAGTTGCAGTTATAGATTTTGGAGGACAATACGCGCATTTAATTGCCAGAAAAGTAAGGGAGTTAGGTGTTCATTCTGAGATTTTCTCTTGGAAAGTAAAACCAGAAGAATTACTCTCAAACAATGTTCAATCGATTATTTTTTCTGGTGGACCAAATAGTGTCTATGATAAGAAGGCTCCAAAAATCTCAAATGAAACCATGGAATTCATTGAAAAACAAAAAATCCCTGTTTTAGGATTGTGTTACGGTCATCAATTCATCTCTCAATATTATGGTGGCAAAGTTATTCCAGGAGACCAGAAAGAATACGGTCATACAATGATTCAGATAAAAAGTGATCAGAATTTGTTCAAAAGTTTTGGCAAAGAAAACAAAGTCTGGATGTCCCATAGTGATAAGATTTCTGAATTACCATCCGATTTTAAGATAACTGCTTCTAGTGATAATTGTGAAATTGCTGCTTTTGAGAATCTCGAGAGAAAAATCTTTGGATTACAATTCCATCCTGAAGTTGTGCATACTGATAATGGTATGGTACTCTTGAGTAATTTTATTTTTACAATTTCTAATCTTCAGAAGAATTGGTCTATGGAAAGTTATATTGAACAGCAAATTGAAGAAGTAAGAGAGGAAGTTGGGGAGAATCGGGTTATTATAGGCGTAAGCGGTGGAGTAGATTCCACTGTAGCAGCAATCCTTCTTCACCAAAGTATAGGTGATCGTCTCTACTGTGTCTTTGTTGATCATGGATTCATGCGAAAAGATGAACCTGAACAAGTGGTGAAGTATTTCAAAGAGGACTTAAAATTTACAAATTTCTATCGATTAGACGCACAAAAAACCTTCTTGAAAGCTCTTAAAGGTGTCAAAGATCCTGAAGAAAAAAGGAAAATAATTGCTTTCAAATTCATCGAGGCATTTGAAGCGTTTGAAAAGAAATTAGCAAAGAAGTATGGGACATTTGGTTATTTAGCTCAAGGAACAATTTATCCGGATAGAATAGAATCTGCTCAACCATCTGAATCAGCTGCAAAAATAAAGAGTCATCATAATGTAGTGTTACCTGAGAAGATGTCTTTAAAAGTTGTTGAACCCCTAAAAGAGCTCTATAAAGATGAAGTAAGAGAAGTTGGAAGATTACTAAAAATTCCCTCAGAGTTAATAGACAGACATCCTTTTCCCGGTCCAGGATTATCAGTACGTATTCTTGGTGAAGTAACACAAGAGCGCTTAGATACTTTAAAAGAAGTCGATGCGATTTTCATTGGAGAAATTAAGAAAAGAAATGAATACAACAATTACTGGCAAAGTTTTTCTGTTCTTCTCCCCGTAAAATCTGTAGGTGTGATGGGTGATTCTCGAACTTATGAGTGGACAGTAGTTTTACGTTCTGTTGATTCCATTGATGCTATGACTGCTGATTGGTCAAAAATACCTTATGAAACTTTAGCTATTATCTCTAATCGCATAATTAATGAAGTCAAAAAAGTTAATCGAGTTGTTTATGATATTACTTCCAAACCGCCTGCAACCATCGAATGGGAGTGATTAAAACCTTTCTTTTTAATTAATTAACCTTTTTTTTGACAAAAGTTTATTTTTTAAGACGCACTCGATATATAACTAGAGAGTAGAATTAATAATATTGTCAAAGTCATTTGAGATAATATTATTGGATTAAAGGGAATTTAACCAATGAAACTCAACAGAAATATCGCCCCATATTTGATTCTATCCTTAATATTTGTTCTAAGTCCTTTCCTTATTACAAATATTCCTACTTCAGGACATTCTACCATCGCCTATCCTACAGAGATTTTCTCCATATGGAATAACACTGCACCAAGTATTAATGGACAAATAAATTTTGCCCATGATGATATAGATCAAGAATGGACTTCTGCTGCAGTCTCAAATCTTTACAATTCCTCAGATCAAGTTGCTGGTAAATTATTCATTCAAAATAATAATGTAAATCTCTATATTGGATTGGATGTTTTGAATTTACAAACAGAATCACCTGTAACAGATTGGGGTAGCTCAATATTCTTTGACATTGACCACAATGGTAAATTAAGTTCTGTTGATAGATTGATTAGATTTACCGATAATTCCTCTGGTCAATTTGTAGAGTTCTTATCCTATAGTACTTATCTTTCCGATTGGTCTGCTTTAGAATCAGGTTCATTAGATATACCTTTAGCAAGCAGTGGGATTCTTGTATCAACGTCCTTTGGTGTTTCAGATTTTGGACCTACTAAAAGTCACAGACAATATGAGTTTAAGATTCCCTTTACTTCAATTTCTTGTTTACCGGGAGACGTTTTAGGCATTAGTTTTGAAGCGACAGATAATTACGGTAATAGTAATGCAGGGATAATTTGGCCTTATATTAGTGGCAATCAAGATTTAATAAGATCGAATGTATTTACTTGGGGAGATATACAATTTGGTGAAAGTTCTAAAACATCCTTTGATTATGTTGTAGAAGAGAATTTCAATATAAAATCAAGTGCAATTGGATATAATAATGGTACTTTTCTAACTACTGCAGATATAGACGGGAATAGTGATTTAGAATTAGTTGTTAGTTCTAACAGAACAGTACTTGGGGATAATTATCTCATGGCAATTTATGATTATCGTTCTGGCGATTATCAAAGAATCTGGGCAAGTTGGGAAACCAGCCATCAATCAAAACTAACTACAGTAATAGCAGGTATTGCAGCTTATGATTTTACAGGTGATGGAAAGGATGAATTATATGCAGTAGGAACTTCAAACACAATTCTAAGATTTAGTGAATGGAATGCCACTGCTAGTGATTTCGAAGTATCAGAGACAGTTTTTACTCATACTTCTGCATTTATGGGTTATTTAGCAATTGGGGATGGTGATGATGATGGATTTGTAAATCTTGTAGCTGGTGACCAAAATGGTGGTGTTATTGTATTAGATTATAATGATGTAAGTGATACTTTTGCTCATGACGCTCGATCACCATTTAATCCTACTGGTTCATTCAGAATTCATGCAGTAAGCACAGCTGATATGGATTCTGATCTACATGAAGAGTTAATTTTCTCCCAGCAGATTACTGCTGATAATGCAGTTTCATTGACTCGATTTATGGCTTATAGACGATTACCACCAAAATTCGCAGATAATCCCGATGATGATTTGCCCATAGATTCGACTGTAACAACTGAAGATAATTTTGGACACACAATAATTGTTGAAGATCTAAATATGGACAATATCAATGACATAATTATCGCAGGTAAAGATTACTTGAAAATATTTAATACTAGTTATTCATTTACAAATCCCACTCCATCTTTAGAACTCATAATTAATGATAATACATCTGAACCTTCAATGGGTGGTGGTGCAGCTGTAGCAGATATAAATCAAGATGGTAGAAACGAATTAATTTTCAGTGCTAACAATGGAACCATCTATGTTGGTTGTATAACTGATAGTGGGTCTTCCTTTGATTTCCATCTTAATTGGTCGGGTGATTTCGGAACATCTTTTGGCAAGAGAAATTCAATTTTAATATTTGATATTGATTCAGATGGGGAGAATGAAATCATTCTTGGTGATACAATGGGTCAGATTTTAGTTCTTGGTAAAGGAGATCCTCCAAGTATAATAATAGATAGTCCAAGTCCTGGTTTTGTATCTTCATCTGAAAGTATTACTGCAATATGGACAATTACTACTGATTTTATTTCTGTTCATCATACAGATATTTATATTGATACCATTTTCCAGAAACGAGTTGGTGGAAGTATAACCTCATCTGACGTCTTCTTGACTCCTGGACAAAATAACATTGAAATAGTTACTTACAGCTATTCAGGACAGAGTGATTCTGCAAATGTTACGGTAGAATATGACGTAAAAGCACCGCAAGTTACGATTATTAGTCCGCCTAATAATTTCAAAACTGATTTAAGCTATGTACAAGTCACGTACAATAATTCTGATCCTGATGATGATTTTGATTATTATAGAATTTATCGAAATGAAACAGAAATAACAGACTATACAGAAGAAGAAACTTATTCAATCACCTTACCTAGCGATGGCACTTGGAATATTACGATTGTTGCAGTAGATGAAACACTTCTAGAAGGAAAATCGTCAATTTATGTAATTAGAGATACAACTCCTCCTATAATTTCTATAACTTCACCTCTTGATGGAGCAGCTGTCAAAGTTTCTAATTTGGATATTTACTGGACAGCTTCTGATATTCATACTTCTGTTGATTATTCAGAAGTCTTTGTTGATAGTATTTCTCAAGGAACAACTTCATCTAATACTTTCAATATTGACTTGCTATCAGATAAGGATTATTTGATTGAGGTAGTAACGTATGATGTCTTAGGTAATTTTGCATCTGATTCCATTACAATTACTCGAGATACTGTTAATCCTATCATATCAGTTGATCCTATTGCATTACCTCAATTAGGGGACGGTACATACTATACAAATATACAGATACTATTTGTTTCATGGAATGCTATTGATAACATACTAGGTACAGGTATTGATAATATTCAGCTTACAATTAATGGTCTATTATATGATACATATAATCCGTTAGTAACTAGTGATTTTGTGAATCTAGGTAATGAAAGTCACAAAGAAATTGCGTTAACAGCATTTGATAAAGCTGGTAATACTCATACTGCTGAAATTAGCATAATATTTGACCAAACTACTCCAAATCTCACTATTGATCATCCACCTGATAATTATCAAACTGGTCTTGATTATTTCATTGTTTCATGGGAATCCTTTGATTTAGGAGTTGGTCTTAAAGAATTTAGAATTTACACTAATGGAACACAATTGGACATTATAATCGATATTAGTACCTTGAGTTACTTAATCCCTATTTTAGAAAATGAAACTCTTATTGTAACTGTTAGAGCAATTGATTATCTAAATTACTTCAATGACCAATCCATAACAGTTAGACAGAACTCTAGTGCACCAACAATTATCATAGTAGATCCAAGCAACATGTTCACATACTCAAATACAACAATATTTGACATTTCTTGGGATGTAAGTGGAATGGATGTTGATTATTTTGAGATTTATGTCAATAATTCTTTATATAATAGTTATACAAACACAACCTTTACTGCTGCAATTGATTTAGGAATCATCCCCATCGATGAGTATCCGCTTTATAATATTACAATTAGAGCAGTAACTACTGATTTGAAAATATATGAGGATATTCGGTGGATTACAATAGACCAAACCCCACCAGTAATTTCATTTATTCTACCAACTAATAATTCAGTTGTTTTAAACTCAAATCTACACATTGAATGGTTTAGCAATGATGTAGGTTCTGATTTGTATTCATTTAGAATTCAAATTGAAGGTATAACCGTTTCAAGAGATGCCAATCCCCCATTTGATAATATTCTTGATATTACTGGTTTTGATGGTTATTACGAATTATTTATTTTCGGTTATGATAAAGCTGGAAATAAGGGGAATACTTCAATTATTATTTTTGTATCATTGAGTCCACCATCATTCTATACTTCACTCGAGACAACAGAGTACAGGAATAGTGGCAATTTCCAATTCAATTTAACTATTAATGATCCGGGATTAGGTGTAAAATCAATTTCTATAATTGCTGACAATACTAACACCGTTTATAGTGAGGATTTTGGAACTGATTATGTTTATACTCCTATTTGGAGATTAATTAACACATTAGATGCTGATTTTCTTGCAGGAATTGATTATCATAATTTAACGATGTCAATTTTGGATAAAGCTAGTCGGGAAAGCAGAGAGACATCCTTTATAATTATTGATACTGTAGCTCCAGTTTTCTTCCAAGCACCAATAATTGATTATAATGTTTTAAATACTGTTCCAAGAGACATTATTCATTATGATGATATAGGAATAAATAATCATTCAATTTCAGCATATATTATTGATACTTATGGAATAGCTGCTGTAGAAGTTCATTTGATTGGACCTGGTTATGATCAAACATTTGATATGGTTTTCAATTCTGAGGACTCACAAGGAACGCTTTATCAATTTGACGTAATAATAAGTTTTGATTCTCTCACACATGGTTTATACGAGATTAACTTTACATATACCGATTTAGCGAGTAACACCAATACCAATACCTATTATTTCAATTTAGTTGACGTACCTGTTGTATCAGACTTCCCTCTGATACCTGTCGTTGTTGGTTTAGGAGTATTTCTTATCCTTTCCATAGTAATGGTTGTTTCACTTAGAAAACCAATCAAGAATAGAGGCTGGCATGAAGAAATTCAGAATATCACCTATATTTTGAAATCTGGTTTGACAGTTCTATACGTTCCTTATTCTTCTCAGATGATTACAGACGAGCAGCTATTTGGTGGTGCAATGAGTGGTATTAGAGGAATACTTGAAGAAATAATCGGTAAACAGTCGAAATTTGATGTGGAAACTGTTGAGTTTGGTAAAAAACATCTTCTAATCTACACTAGTAGTTATGGAGATGCAGTCTTAGTAGTAAACAATGTTAAACCTAATCATTCACAGAAACTGAAGCTCTTTACTAATGAATTCGAATTTATTTATAGAGATGCCGTTTCAGATGATACCCATGTAGATATGTCCAGATTCAAAGGATCAATAGATCTTGTAAAGAAATACTTTGGTGAACCTGAAATCTCAAAAGGACTATTAACACAAAAGGCTATTCCTCTTCGCAGAAGATCAAAATTAGCTAGACGGATGAAGGACGATCCTGCTATAGAAAAAGAAATTTTAGTGACTTCTCTCCATAAAAAATTAAGTCTAGAAGAAACCTCATTAGAACATATTTCTAGGCAAACAAAGATTTTCATAGGCGATTCCATTATTCTTGCAGAGAAAGCTCTAATATCATTAATAGATTATGACTACAAAGAAGCTGATAAACACGCAAAAGCTGCTTTAAGAAGCTTGGATGTGGCTCTTCAATCACAGGATGATTTAGAAATCTTCCAGTCAGTTATCAATGCTATTCCAAAGATTGTAGAAGAAGTGTTCAATGGAATAAGCAGTGGTGAGCGTAATGATACTATTAATTTATACACTTCAATAGAAAATGTATCAAAACTCTTCTTAGAATGTGTTTCAGATTTTTCTGTCTAATAGGTTAGCTAATAATTGGTAATAGGTTAAGGAAGAATAGAAAATAAGTGAAGTGTTTATTGAACTTCACTAGCTAATTGTTGCTTTTTCCTTTTTTCCACTTCTCCATAAGATGAGCATCAATACTAACGGTATAATGTATAATATGCAGGGCATTATTCCGATTATCCAAAATGCATATGTGTCAGCTAATGGTGGTAAAATCCAGCTTGGCCAGGGTCCAAATTGTGCGATGTAATACAAAATATATCCAAATATCGGTAATGAGATGAAAAACATTGAACCTATTGATGATTTTATGAACAATTTCTTCCATTCTTTGAAAGTTGTAAAGTCACTTGATTTCCTTTTTAGAAGATAAATTGCTAACCATGGGAGAAAAACAAGTAAAGCAGCAGATACAAAAAATGAAGTTAAAATTGGTGGAACTGTTTGATTTGTACTGTTGAAGCTTGTTGCTGCAAATTTAAATCCAAAGATTGCTGAAATGATTATACAAATAGAAATTGTAGAGAGCATTCCAAGTAATTGTGGTATCAATTGATCTTTTGAAAAAACCTCTTGATGAGCCACTTCAATTATTCTGCGACGATTTAGATAAAAAATAACTGCTGAAATGAGAGTTACAATACCAATAATTAGAAATGTCCTCAACAATTCAGATATAGATTTTAATTGTCTCAAGAACAAGCTTAAGTAAAGTCTTGCTGATTCTTCAGCCTCTTGAGCTAAATTATACGATGAAATATATTGTGTGATCGAATAGTTTCCTTTTGCCAATGTTATATTATCAGTTACTAATTCTGCACCAGTTATATACGGTAATTTAGCTTTATTTGACATTATTCCAAATTCATTTATTGTTGCTTCAAGCTGCTGATTCATGATTACAGCTTGTTGAATTGCATAAATTGCTTTAGTCTGAATGGTACTATCAATGAAATCAAAAAGCACAAGACCGTTCATTGTTGGAGCTAAAGAAATGCCAAGCATTGATAAGAGAGTAGGGGTAATTGAATTAATTTTAACTAATTTATCGGATATTAAACCCTTACTTGTTACTCCTTTTCCAGCAAAAATAAAAGATCCGTGTGTTTGATAATTTGATTCACCACCATGCCCTCCAATATCCTCATGTCCATGATCACTGAAAAGTACTATAGTTGTATTATCTAATTGTCCTAATGAATCGTATAAATCTAGAATTTCTCCAATATAACTATCAGTATTTTCGATCATTTGTATGTAAGTACTAGAAGCAGCCCCATAATCATGTCCGGCAGCATCGACGTCACTGAATGTTATTAATTGTATATTGGAAAAATTGCCAGGAATAGTCGCTAGTGCTGCATTTTTCACATCTAAACCTTCCTCAAAAGAATGTGATACTGTTTCAACATCCACTGTAAAATCTGAATCATTTCCTAGGAATTTCAACCATCCTCCTCCGTCTGCAATTAAACTTGTATTCAATTCAGTACTTTTAACTAAACTGTAAAGGGTTGGAATTGCTAGTTCATCATCAAAACCATTTGCAAAAACATCTGTCATATTTGTGCTTGAGCCTGTAGAGAAGGCGGCATAATTCACTCTACTATAACTTGGTAAAACTACATGATAATTCGAAAAAGTCGTTCCATTTGCCATTAGAGAATCCATATTGGGAGTGGTTGCTTCAAGCATTTTATCATAACGCATGCCATCTACAAAAAATATCAATACTTGATCGGTAATTGCTGTAGGAGTGCCAATTTGAGACACTACTTCTAACTCACTAGCAATATTGTGTTTATTATTTAAATCAAATTGAGTTGTTAGAGCCCTAATTCCAAATGAAAGCTGTAATGTTATAATGACAACAAACCAGACTAAAAGGAGATTTACTTTTCTTTTTTTCAATTCAAACCATTCCTATTGATAGTAATCGTTGATAATTTTTAGTATAAATGATTAAATCATAAATTGTTTGGGTTTCATCCTTAACTATTTTTTCGTTTAATTAACTCTTTGAATTATAATTTTTTTCTTCTCAGTGACTTCTTGACTTGGAACTTTGACCTTCTTAAAGTAGAAGATAATAGCTAATGTAACGGGAATAACAAAGAGTACTAACATAACAACTCCAAAAACAATCCCACTAACAAGACCAGGGCTAGTAAACAAATAAATTACAGCTACTAAAATGCCGCTAGATATTATTAGAATCGCAGGAATGATGATTGTAAAATGTTTCGGGGCAAATTGAAAAGCTTCTATTTCAGTTTTTTCTGCTTCTTCCTTCATTATTTTTCCTCAAGTTCATTTTTTTCTTGTTCATGTATTATGTGATATGGTTCAACATGAATTTGTATATATTTTATAGGTAATTTCTCTTTAAGTACCTCTTCAACTATACATGCTATATCATGCCCTTCATCAATTGTAAGTGTAGGGTCTAGGTAAATATCTAGATCTACAAGAAATATATTAGCTCCAATACTTCTTGCTCTGATATTTCCAATTTCTTTTACACCTGCTTGCTCTTTTGTGTATTCTTCTATCTTCAACATTGTTTCTTCATTTGGGCTTTCATCCAGTAAAACACCAGCTGAATCCTTAACTATGCCTATTGCTGTAATTATAATTATAACACTAATAATAATAGCAATTATTGGATCCACCCAGAAAAGTGAGAATGAGCCAATAGAGCGGTGACCAATAGATACAGAGATAAGTACTACAATAGATGTAAGAATATCAGTTCTAAAATTCTTTCCATTTGCCACAAGTATGGGTGATTTTATCTTTTTACCTACACTAATATTCAGCCAAACAAGTAATCCCTTGAGAACTATGCTAATTGCAGCAATAATTAGATTATATGGATCGTAAACAGACAATGTATTGTCGATCAATTTAGTTATTGCTTGATAACCAATAATGCCTGAGGAAGCGACTAAAAGTAAGGCAATACCTAATGAAAAGAAATTCTCAAATTTAGCATGACCAAAATGATGGTCTTTATCAGGCGGACGATTAGCTATTCTAATTGCTACAAAACCAAAAATTACTGTTGCTATGTCTAAAGCTGAATCTAAACCATCAGCAAGTAAAGATAGACTTCCTGATCGGATACTTATTGTTATCTTGAATACAGCTAATAATACGTTAATAATAAGACCAATGATTGTTATATTCCTAGCCTTAATCAATCGATCATTTCTATCTGTAATAGAATTATTCTTAACTGCAGTTCCAAGTTTACTCATTATTATCCAACAAACACAAAAAAAGAGAAAGTTTAGTTATTTAACCATTTCTAATTCATACTTGATTTTTCCTAAGCCAATTTCTTCTCCATATTTCAGTATATGGTTACTATTCTTGTTATGAGCTCTAAAAGGATCTACTCCACCATTTCGTTCTATAACTAGATCCATGGATGCTTTATCAATAGCAATTGGATCTTTAGAAAATAGAATACCAATGTCTTCCATGAATGGTTGTTGCTTTGTCCCCACACAATCACATTTCATAGTAATATCAGTTAAGAAATTAATGTGCCACCAATTCTTGTTCTGAATACATGCTAATGTATATTCTGCTATCATTTCCAAGAATTCATTTGCTGGTCTATTTCCCCATGGAATTTTAATAACTCCTTCTGGACAAACTGCTATACATTGAGCGCAACCAATACATATCTCTTGATCTATTACAGCATATTCATCTACTGCAATTGCATCAGCAGGACATTGCTCTGCACATGAACCACATGCAATGCAATTAACAGTATCAATTTGCGGAGATACACCTGCATGCATGTCCAATTTTCCTCCACGTGAACCTAATCCCATCCCAATATTCTTTAGCGCTCCACCGAAACCTGATACAATATGACCTTTAAAATGTGCTATAGAAATTAAGTTATCATAATTCCTAATTCCTCTTCCAATTTTTACTTTTTGGGTATTTTTTGTGTCAATATCAATTTCAATGTAATCTTCTCCCATCTCACCATCAAGTATATCGATGTCTATGAAATCGAAACCATGCTCATGTGCTTGCTTGATATGATCCTCTTTTCTTAATCGGTTACCACGGTAAAGAACATTACATTCAACAAAAACTGGTTTCTTGAAGAATTTAGTAACATCACTCAAATGTTTTGCGCTCACATGTGTATCATTTTCTTTTTCACCAAAATGAATCTTGATACCAACAGCTTCTTCTGTTTGGCATTCATCAGCAATCATTTTGAAAAA
>JAGMDP010000116.1 GCA_023128635.1 Candidatus Heimdallarchaeota archaeon
GTAACAAACACACCGGGTGTTCTAACTGAAACAACTGCCGACTTTACTATGGCTTTGTTATTGGCAATTGCTCGAAAAATTGTTGTCAGTGATAAATTCACTCGAGATGGAAAATTCAAAGGATGGGGACCCTTATTGCAATTAGGGACAGATGTTTTTAAAAAAACAATAGGAATAATTGGTTGTGGGAGAATCGGTTCTGCAGTTGCTCAAAGAGCAGCTAAAGGCTTTCAAATGAAAGTTAGATATTATGATACTAAACGTTTTCCAGAATTAGAAAAGGAATTAGGAATAGAATATTGTTCACTAAAAGAATTATTGAGAACCTCTGATTTCATTTCTTTACACATACCTCTAACAGATACAACAAAATACCTGATCGGCCAATCGGAAATTGCTATGATGAAATCTACTGCTTTTCTTATCAATACATCTAGAGGGTTAATCATTGATGAAAAAGCACTTGTGAAAGCTCTAGAAGAAAAGCAAATTGCCGGCGCTGCTTTAGATGTTTACGAACATGAACCAGACCTAACTCCAGGACTTAAAGAACTCGATAATGTTGTACTTGCGGCTCATATTGCCAGTGCATCTATAGAAACGAGAACTAAAATGGGAATGATAGCTGTAGAGAATCTTCTTATAGGGTTGGAAGGGGAAATACCACCAAATTGCATTAATTCAATCATCTTTTAAAATAAATAAAGGGCAATTTTTAAATTTCAAGTGATATGTTGTTCAAATGATTGCTAAAAGCTCCAACATTTAGTTCGAAGAAAAAGCTAATAAATCTTTAGAACTTAAGGTAAGCAATCTAAAATAGATATGTTAAAGATTAGGAGTATAGAAAAACATGGCTAAAGCATATGTACTAATAAACTCAGAAATCGGTGGAGAACAAGAGGTAGTTGATCAGCTAAATGCAATGAAAGAAGTAGTTGAGGTAAGCATTGTTTACGGAGTTTACGATGTAATCGTAAAGCTTGAAGCAGATACCATGGAAGTTTTAAAGGAATTAATCACCTCTAAAGTTCGACACTTGAATAAAGTGCGATCAACCATGACAATGATCGCAAGTCAAGAATAGGTTTAATTCAAGTACTCATAAAAAGCAAAAGGAATTCATCATTCCTTTTCTATTACTTGAGATGCTTTATCTCAACTGTATTATTTTTCTTCGTAAATCTAATTGACTTTATCACATTTGAGAGAATGAACTATGTAAATTCGTTTGCAAATAGAAAATAAAAAGAAAGGAAGAGTTTCTTCGATTATTTTTTGAGAACGCGGGATTCTGCTGCTATCATAGTCATTGTAGATCTTACTTTATTGAGATGTCTAACTTTTGTTGTAATATTTTCTTTAAGAAGTTCCATTGTTTCTGAAGTGATTTTAGCAACAATATCATATACACCGTATACGACAGAGACTTCCTCCACCTCTGGCATATCCTTTAGTTGAGCAATAACATCTTCTTCCCCGCCAATTTCTGTGTTAATTAATACATATGCGCTAGCCACTTTTTTACCCACCAATAATTCAATTACTTTTTAATTATATCATTTAAGGATTTTACATAATAAAAATTCTTCTACTAAAATTTAACACAAAAGAGGAATAAAGAAGGAAGAAAATTGTTACATTCTCTTTAATTTAGAGTAGAATCCGGTAATAATTTTTCAATTCTTTACATAATTATTTTATTTTGTACATATTTGTATTTCTTTGTGAAAATGAATGAAGAAAAACTTGATCACGACAATTTTTATGTGTATAATAATTGCTGTGTCAGGATTAGTCATAATACAAGTTGAGGTATTTTCCACTACAAAAAAACAAAACGATAAACAGCTATCATTCAATTATACAAGTCATAATCCTATAACAATCAGTAATGATGATGATTTCATCGATTATGGATTTCCTGGTTTAGGTACAGCTGAAGACCCATATTTAATTGAAAATTATAATATAACAACAAACAGTGAGATTGGCATATATATTGAAGATACAACTAAATATTTCGTTATTCGTAACTGCTATATAGATGCATATAGAAGGGGTATTGATATCGAAAATACTGCTTTAGGGACTACCTCAATTATTAACAACATTTGTTTTAACAACCAATATGGATTTGGCATCAAATTGTATCAAGCTTCTTTTGCTACTATAATAAATAACACTTGTATTAATAGCAGAGACGGTATCCATGTGCATACTTCCTCTGGCGTAACATTAGCAAATAATACTTGTATAAACAATGATTATCAGGGTATCAAAATGGAATATGCCTTCAATGCGACAATCATAAATAATAATTGTAGTGACAACAGGCAATATGGCATTCATCTGTGGAGAACTTTTAAGGCGACATTAAAGAATAATACTCTTAGTAACAACGATGCTTATGGTATCAATCTAAGGGAATCTTCTAGTGCGACTTTAACGAATAATACTTTTAATAACAACAATGATTTTGGCATCTATTTTGATTCTTCTCCTGGTGCTACTTTAGCGAATAATTCCTTCTATAATAATGAACTATATCTAGTTGAAGAAAGTGTTGAAGAGTACTCGAGCTATACAATAGAGAATAATTGGTTGAATGATAAATTACTAGGCTTTTATTTAAATATCAATAATGTCACTTTTCCAAACCCAATCTATAGTCAATTAATTTTCATTAATTGTACTGAATTATTTGTCTGCAATCAAGAATTATCTAACTTATCCATTGGTCTATCACTTAAATGGTGTGAGAACGTAACTGTCTCTAATAATATTTTTAAAAACAACAAGCATTATGGCATCTATCTGTCTTCTTCCTCTGGAACGATATTAACGAACAACACTTTCTATAATGATGGAGTATTTTTAGGGGAAGATAGCGTTGAAGATTACTTAACCTATACAGTAGAAAACAATTGGGTGAACGGGAGAAAATTAGGGTTTTTCATTAATCTAAATGATGTTACTTTTTCAGATTCTATTTATGGTCAATTGATTTTCATTAATTGTTCTGATATAGACATCTTTAACCAAGAATTATCTAACATAACTACTGGTTTATCACTTAAATGGTGTAAAAATACAAAGTTAACAAATAACATTTGTAATAACAATTCTATTGGTATCCAATTGGAGATTTCCTCTGGTTTAACATTAACTAATAATACTTGTAGAAATAACAGATATTGCATTTCTCTAGTGTCTTCTTCTAATAATGCTTTAACGAAAAATATATGCAAAAACAACATGTGGGGAATTAGATTAGTCAATTCCGATTTCTGCCTTCTTACATATAACCTTTTACAAGAAAATGAGGAGTATGGGATAGCTATTGAAGATGGTTCTGACAACAATATTATTCATCACAATACTTTCAATAACAATAATCTTGGTGGCACTTCACAAGCATTAGACAATGGCGAGAATAATACTTGGTATGACGTTAAGACAAAAGAAGGGAACTATTGGTCTAATTGGATTCAAAAGGAACCTTATCTTATTGATGGCACAAGCGGTTCGATAGATCCTTATCCTTTATATGAAAGACTGAAAAGAGCCAAATATTTCTATATACTAATTATTTTACCTGTAATCTTGTTGACCGTTCTATATGCAATTAAAAGAAAGAAGAAAATAAAAAATCAAACATCATTACCTCAAGATAAAGTATAAATCCTAGAGTGGCTTAATTTTCATGATTTGGGCAAAGTTCATATAATGAGGTCTTGTCTTTATTTCTTTGACCAAATTACCTATCTAGGTGTTGATTTGGAGGATAAATAAATTGCATAAAAGACTATTAATTCCAGGACCGACAGAAGTTAAATCTGACGTCCTAAAACAACAAGCGAAACCACTTATTGGTCATCGACCAAAGGAATTTACTGAACTTTATACCGGAATTTTCGATAAATTACAGAAATTTCATAAGACCAAACAGTGGGTTACTGTTCCAACTGCATCAGGCACATTATTTATGGATATTACAGCACGATCACTTGTTAAAGAAAAAGCATTATGTTGTGTAAATGGAGCTTTTTCGAAAAGATGTGCGGATACCATTAAAGCCTGTGGCAAGGAAATCGAGAAAATCGAAATTGAATGGGGTAAAGCTGTCAAACCTGATATAATTCTTGAAAAATTAGATTCAGGTAAATTTGATACTCTTACTCTCTGCCACAATGAAACTAGTACTGGAGTTAGAAATCCCATTTATGAAATTGGTAAAGCTGTAAAGAAAGAACACCCGGACATTATGTATGTTATTGATTCTGTTTCAGCGATGGGTGGTGACAAAGTGATTCCAGAAGAAATTCAGTGTGATTTGATTTATGCTTCTACACAAAAAGCATATGCACTTCCACCTGGTCTCGCAATAGGGTTTGTTTCTGATGCCGCTATTAAGAGATGCGAAGAAGTTCCAAATAGAGGGCGTTATACAGATCTTAAAGGACTTTACGATTATTATATGAAGAAACAACAAACACCAAGCACCCCTAATGTATCTTTACTTTATGCTCTTTCCTATCAATTAGATAGGATGCTTGAAGAAACTTCTGAAGGGAGACATAAGAGACATGAAGATATGGCAAAGTGGACCCAAGGCTGGGCGAAAAAGCATTTCGAGATGTTTCCAGAACCAGGTTATGAATCAATCACTGTTTCAACAATCAAGAATACCCAAGGAAAAAGTGTCGCTGATTTGAATAAAGAACTAGCAAAACGTGACTATATGATTTCTAATGGATATGGCAATTTGAAAGAGAAGACCTTCAGGATTGGTCATATGGGCGATTGGACAACAGACGATATCAAAGATGTCTGTGGTCACATAGAAGAAATTTGGGAGCTGTAAAACGTGAAAGTAATCGTTTCAGACAAAATAAGTAGTAAAGGTGTTGATCTACTTAAAGCAGAAGGCTATGAAGTCAATGAAGCGTGGGATATTCCCAAAGAAGATCTACCAGGTATTGTTGGTGACTATGATGCTATAGTGATTCGATCAGCCACTAAAGTCAAAGGTGATTTGTTGAAGGCAGCAAAGAACTTGAAGGTTGTAGGTAGAGCTGGTATTGGATTAGACAACGTAGACCTTAAGAAATGTGAAGAACGAGGAATTACTGTTCGAAATACACCAAATGCAACTACTGATACCGTTGCAGAATTAGCACTTGCTTTTATGTTTGCCTTAGCTCGTAAGGTTGTTCAAGGGACAACTTCATTGCGAAAGGGCGAATGGGCTAAAAAGCAACTAAAAGGATCAGAATTACTTGGCAAAACATTAGGTATTGTTGGCTGCGGTCGTATTGGTTCTGCCTTAGCTCGTAAATGTGATGCCCTTGGTATGAATATCATTGGTTGTGATGTAGTTCACATCAGCGAAGCTTGTGTTGATCAATGTGAAATGCCAGAGGTATTTTCGCAAGCTGATTTCATTTCATTACATCTACCACTATTACCAGAAACAAAACACATCATCAATGAAGAAGCAATTGCAAAAATGAAGGATGGAGTTTTCATAATCAACTGTGCACGTGGTGGAACCATTGACGAGAAAGCACTCTATGATGCAATCAAAAGTGGCAAAGTCGGTGGATCAGCGCTTGACGTCTGGGAGAAAGAACCGGTAGAATTGGAATCTTCCAAGAAATTGCTTGAATTAGATCAAGTAATTGGAAGTCCTCACATTGGTGCTCAAACCGCAGAAGGTCAAGAACGAGCTGGAATACAAGTAGCAGAAGCAGTTATTGAAGAATTGAAAAAGCTTTAAAATACTCAATTCTAAAATTTCGTGACAGAATTACATAGGAGCTAAAGAAGTAATTTCTTTAGCCCATTATAATTTTTCTAAAATGGACGTGCAAATAATAGATGGTAGAAATTAGACCCTTTAAAGGAATCAGATTTACTGAAAAAGCAGGAAAATTGGATGATCTTATTGCTCAACCATACGACAAGATTACAGAAGAAATGCAAGAAATGTATTATGCTAAATCAGATTATAATTACTGTCGATTAACTTTACCGATTGAAGAAAATCGATATGAAGTATCTAAACAAAGAGTAGAGAAATGGTTTAGTGAAGGAATTTTCAAACAAGATGAAGAACCAGGCTTATATGTTTACTTCCAAGACTTTGAGCTCTTTGGAAAGAAACACATTCGCAAAGGATTCTTTGCAGCAGTGAAATTACATCATTTCGATGAAGAAATAGTTCTTCCTCATGAATGGACTCACAAAGGACCAAAGATTGATCGCTTAAAGATGTTGATAGCAACTCAGAAGTTCCTTGAACCGGGATTCATGTTATATAATGATCCGGAAAAAGTAACAATCACAATTTTTGATGAAGTTGCAAAAGAAGAGCCTGTA
>JAGMDP010000117.1 GCA_023128635.1 Candidatus Heimdallarchaeota archaeon
AAGAAAGAAAAAGTAGTTGGTTCTTACCTGAGTTTTTCTTTAACTTTTCTTGATTTTTTGAGGGATGTTCCAGACCAATTAAGTGAGCTTTACACTGATGCGCCACATTGCTGGCAGTAACGGGTATCCTTTGGTGTTAACGGTGACCCACAAGATTGACAGAAGACTCCATCTTTTTTGTTTGTTGCAGGTTGTTCAGATACTTGAAGCTCTTCAACATTACTTCCTCTTGCACGTCTTTCTTGTTTAGCATTGTAAATTGTAACATGAATCACTTGTATTCCTATACCTGTCGCTCCAAATAACAGAAGAACAGCCATAATTCCTGCTGCTATAATATGACCCCATGGAACTATAGTAACGTGAACACTGATATCAACAACGAAAGAATTGCTATTGTAAATTACGAAATAATATGTATCTTCACGAGGTACTTGCAAATTATTAATATTAACATATGCATCTTCATAATAAAATGTTGAATTCAGAATTTCTGGTTCTGGATTTCCAGCATTTACCCACAGTTCAAAATAATTATCATTCATTACAGAAAATATGATATCAGCACCGTCATAGCTGCTAAAATTCTCTGCATCATAGTTTATATATAATCTAGCACCTTCATTGATTTCAAAATTAAAGATCATGTAATCCCCAGGATCAACTACTTCATTGTATGTATCATAGGATTTTACATTTCGTCCAATATTTATTCCTTCAATAGCTCCCACAATTAGACTTCCTACTATTATAACCATCATAACAACTGCGAAATCATTGAAGTATGTTTTTCTGTTGACCATTTTTTATTCGTTCTCCTCTTGAAAGACCATAAATAATAAATAGTATTAGTTACTACTTGAGTAGTGACCTTTAAATATGTATGCGAATATATTATATTTAAAGAATTCCTTTCGAAGGAAAGAACATGATTAGTGGTAAAAATGCAAATCGATGATAAACTAGTTGAGGGTCTCACGAGGATTGGCTTGCAGAAATATCAAGCACAAGTGTATATAGCAAGTGTAGTTTTAGGAGACGCAAGTGCTTATCTTATTGCGAAAGAATCCGGTGTTCCAAGATCCAAAGTTTATGAGGTATTAGATGGTTTAGTTGAACTTGGGTTCATGTCCAAAGTTCCTTCGGATAAAGGAATGTTATTCAAAGCCTTACCTCCTGAGAACACTATCGATAATGCAATAACTAATATTGTAAATGTAATCGATGGTGTGAAGAAAGAAATTAAAGTTCTTCAAGAAGATCAAATAGGCAAATCATCCGATCCACCTATAGTAATTTTCAGTAATACTAGTTCTTTGCTAGAGATGCTTGAGGATGGAGAGTTCTACGAGTCTTGGATAGACAATGCTTTAGAAATTGCCATGGATTTGCGAAAGCTCTTATCGAAAAAGAAGTGCGAGATACATACTATTTCTAGTTCGGCACCATTATCTTTTATTTTAGGACCTGTTGATTCATATTTCATTCGTGGTCGCAACGGTTCTTTGTTTATGATTAAATTTTCCAATAATATAATGCAACAAATCCTAGGAATGGTTGAGAAAACCAAACCCGAAACAAAAGAAGAAATTTCTAAAGATAGTGGAGTAAGGATAATTCGCGAAACTGCTATTATAAGTTTAGTAGACAAAATCAAACTAGTTATTCCAGGATATGATTGGAAGACAGAGAAAGTTCTCTTTTGGGGTACAGCTGAAAACATTTCAGGATCGTTTACCAGTAAAACACCTTGTGATTGTTTCATAACTGAAACCCGACTACTAATTAGTGCAGATGATGGGCGTGTCTGGGCTCGAGCGATAAAGTTCATACAAAATATGGAATTAAAAGATAGTACCATAAAACTCACTTTTGGGAAAGTTGGGGGAACAGAAGTTCTTACAATTAGATCTATTGCTTATGCAATCGTTATTAGTAATCTAATAAGTTACATCCTAAAGAAGAAATAAATATGAGCAATAAGGGAAACTGTAAATAACTCTTAGATAGATTATTTTTTAGTTGAAGGGTTATTACAATGATTCCTAAACGGTCACAAAAATTAGGCTTTCTTGTTACTCATGGAACAGATACCATGTCATGGGGATTAAGTGCAATCAGATATATGGTGAAGAATTTACCATCCAATGTAGCAATTACCGGGTCACAAGTCCCTTTGAGTTTCAAATTTTCTTCCTCAGATGTTTATCCGAATATAGAAAATTCTATAAAATTATTGACACAACTAACCGGACCAGAGATTTTCGTTGTTTTCAACAATGGTCAAGCAGCTTTCCAAGATGCTCTTTGGAAATTTGACAAATGGTCCCCGGATGCTTTTAGTGGTGAAGAACTCGCGAAAATAGCCCTTGATGAAATTATCATTCGTGGGAGATCTTATCCATTAAATCTTAATCGAAAATTGGATAAATTATTTTTAATTAGGACTGGCGGTACTATTGAATCTGAGGAATCAGAAGAAGGTTTTCTAACTCCTACTGGTAATTTAATTACAGACTTTATTACTGAGAAGTTCAAGCCGTTCTATTCTGAATTTACACCAATATCTTTGATGGCTATTGATTCTTCAGATATGATTCTTGAATCTTGGAAATCAATCGCGAGGAAGATTGCTGAAGAATGCCAGAAAGCTAACTATACAACTTTTTGTGATGACAATTTCAATCCAAGAGTTCAGATTATCTCCACATCACCCTTAATGACAGAACAAGATTACTTGGATGCTTTTGAAAAAGCTGATGGAATCATTTTGAATGCCTTTGGTAGTGGAACGATAAACATAGAAAAAGAATCAGGGTTTTCACCATTACCTGCTATTGAAAAAGCAATTGCTGATGGTAAAGTAGTTGTCATTACTTCCCACACTCCTTTTGGAACGCAAGATTTCATTTACCAAAATGCTTGGGAACCAATTAGAGTAGGAGCTGTTCCTGCGGGAGATTTCAGTATTGCTCATTGTCAAATAAAATTATCATATCTTTTAGGTCATAAAAAAGAAATCGAAAAAGTAGCGAAAAAACATAAAATACCACTAAGTATTCTCATTAAAATCGCATTTCTTTCTGGTGTTGATTTTAGGTCATATTCTAGTAGGAAAAAGTTTGAAAATTTAATAGAATATCAAATCCCTCTAAAAGATCCATTCTTCAATTTACCTTTTGAAATGGGTCTACATAAAATCATTACTTTTCTCGAGAGAAAACAAACACAACAAATAACCATTCAATCAATAGAAGCTTTTGAATTAACATTTGAAAAGTACCTCAAAATTCCAAATAAGAGAAACAAATGGGCTATAATTTTGAAGCCAGATACAGTTGTCGGATCCAATAAATGGGGAGAACTCGTGGATGCATCCAAAAATCTAGCAACAATAACAAATGAGCTTTTAGATTGGAATATTGTTGTTCTTGAATTATCTGAGATTAATTATCAGCAGTTACTCAAGAAAATCGAACAATTATGTGATAAAGAAACCTTTGGTGATTTTCTCAGATCCTTTAGGTATGTTGTTGTTGAAGGTGGAAGGCAATCATTGTATGATTCTGAAAGTTTTGACCAAGTGTCTAATGGCAACTTAACAAAGAAAGATTATCTTCATTTACTTAGAAGTATCATGTTTTCAAGAAATAAAGCAGGATCAAATCCAGCACTTTTTCTGTGTTTAGGACATCAAGGATATGCTGAAATGCTTCGAGATTATTTTGTGCAATTAGTTAAAGACAAGAATAAAATTGGAAAATTACTAGAGAAATATGACGTTAAAGCAAAAGACCATTTTCTCAAAATTATTGAAAAAATCAACTCAATAGGAACCAGTATCACTGTTAAGAGAAGAAACCAAGATGTTATTGCTTCAAGTTTCAAAGATCAATACTTTGCTGTAAAACTAAATGAGCTCCCTGAAATTGGTCTAAAGAAATTACTTGTTTACAAGCCTTCAAAGAACATTGTTCCAGATGAATTACTAAAAGCATATCAAAAAAATGCCAAATTACATGTCGGTTTACTCGAGGATTTCTACGAATTGGAAACACTCGATATAGCTATGCTTCATGGTGATGAAGTGAATGAGGAAGCTATTTTGTTTCTAAACTGGGCATTAAGTCTTTTAGCCAATTTCTCAAGAGCGCATTACAAGATCCTACTAAAGAAATCACAATTATGTGAAATTACTAATTTGCCTATTGGGATAGAAATACCCAGTTCAACAGCTTATAGTATAGAAGAAGATAAACAAGATATACTAACTGAAATAGCAGGTTTAGTTGTTTATTATTACAACCCAAGTACAGGGATTGTAAAGAGAGATTATACCCTACAATTTCATCCTGAGTTATTTGAAGAAATTAGGATTCTCCAAAAAAGAGATTTTGAAAGCAAAACCCTACTGGAATTATCTGATGGAATACAGCTCTTACTCTCTTGCTTACAAGCTGGTTTCATCGAAACATCAAAGAAGTTTTAGTTTTTCTTCTCTTTTTTCTCTTCTTCAGTTGGTTTTTTTGCAACTATCCAAACATATCCTCTTAAATCTCCCGGTCTAAGGAGTCTTTCATCTCGACCAACACTTAGTAGAGTCCAACCTTCAAATATATCTCTTAATTCCTTTTCATAAATGAACTTCATAGGGGGATCGGTTTCAAAATGTGGTGGAATATTTCCTGAATAAGCAACAAATCCTCCTGGTTTTATTGCAACAGCAATTTCTTTCAGTTTCGAAACTGCTTCATCAAATAAATATTGTAATACTTGTACAGATACAATAATATCATAACTTTCTGGTTCTAAAGGTAAATCTTCTATATTCTTCTGTTCTGCTCTCAGTTGTTTTTCTAAACCCAATATTTTCGCTCTTTTGTTAGTAATCTCTATAGCACTTTCTAGAGCATCAATAGCAAAAACATCACAACCAAGATGTGCTAGAAAACAAGCATAACGACCATCACCACAACCAAGATCTAGAGCTTGTAATCCTTTTGCTTTCCCATAGATATTCAAACCTACAACTTGAACAGGTGGAGTGATAAAAGATAGATCTTGTAGTAGCTTTTCAGAACCTTCAAGAATCTTTTTGTGATAGTTATCCCAACCCGTCATCCACTTATCTGGTGCAGGAACATCTAACCAATTTTTCTCAGAATCCATTGTTAAACCCAAGAAATAAACTATTTCTAACTATTTTAAAAGAAGTAAAGCTCTTGGAAATTCAACAAAATAATTTATTAGTTCTATAAATAGCAATTATATTGTGATGAGGAAATGAGTTGGTTTAAAGAAAAAGAAAACTTGTACAAATTTCTTTTGATTTTCGGAATAGTTATGTTGATTCTACCCATAACAATGCAAGTTATTGCAGATTATCGATTAAGAGATAATCAAACAATAATTTTTACTGATATAAACGGAAACTCAATTTTTAACACATACTATCTTGGGGAAAAGAATTTTGGTGTTATGATTTTTCATGGAATGGGTGAAGATCAGACTTCTCTAGATTTATATACTTCTAAATTTTCTCAACAAGGACTACATGTTTTCTGTACGGATTTCTCTGGTCATGGCAGATCTTCTGGATTAATTCCTTCTGGCAATAATAGTGCTAATGAATTAGCCCTACAGGTTCTTCGAGCTAAAGCAAAATTCAAAGAAGTTTCTGGACTTGTGGAATCCGAAATCTTTTTGCTTGGACACTCTATGGGAGCTAGCGGTGTAATGAGAGCAGTAATGATTGATAGCAATCCTGTCAATGGGTGTATTATACTTGGTTCAGCACTTCGTGTAAGTGAAAATAATGAAACAAAAAGCTGGGTGGATGAATTAGGACCAACAAATCCACTCTCAAACATCCTAATAGCAACTGGAACTTGGGATGATGTAGCCCCACCACCCGAAGCAATGAATCTCTATTATAAATTAGCAAATGAAACTGATATTATAAAACCTCAATCGACCTATCGATTAACTTCAGATGGATTAGTAAAAGAAATTAATATTATCAAATACTTGACTCATACTCATGAATCAATGAGTGCCAGATCAGTTCTGAGGATAACTAGGTGGATTGAAATGATTATTCAGAATAAGCATCCAGCTAAAATAGCCTTACCACCATCTGGGTATTATGATTTGCTTATTGCTGGAAATTTCCAAGATCTCCGTATTTTGGGTCTGCTTTTAGAGCTTGGCGGTATTTTTATTATCTTAATTTTTGGAACCAAATTATTGAAACTCAAAAATGAAAAATTACCTGCTGTTGTGAAAGAAGAAAATGAAACAAGTAATCAGCAAGGAGAAGATTCTGAATTAGCAATAACGAATGTTAAGAAATTTATAGGGTATAAGCTCTTAATTTGGTTGGGAGGAGCAGTAATTGCAATTATAATTGCTCTAATTCTTGCTTATTTACCGAATGGCATACCATATTTTACTTTGTTATTTGTTTGTCCCATTTCTGGTTATGGTCTTATGATGTTAATTTTATATTCTTTGGGCAAAATGCCAGGATTAGCAGGTAAATGGCGACCAAAAATTAAACAATTAAAAGAAAAGATGAATTGGCAAATAATACTATTCGGATTAGTTGTGTTTGGTATTATTACAGCTGTTTTTTCATATCTTATCAGCTCATCATTATACCATATTTTTCCTTTGAATATTCGACTCCTCTGGTTAGTTATCTTTACAGTTTTATCAATTCCAGGTTTCTACTTTTTACAAATAGAAACAAAACTCATTCGGAATTATACTGAGGTTAAAGATCATCACACAAAATTAAATTCATTTGCATTTCTTGCACCATTTATTATTGGTAGCTTGTATATTTTGTTCAGTGGAACGATCATCTACTTCATTGATGCCTTGAACGATCTAATTATTCTCTCATTAATCATTTTAGTAGGTAATCTAATGCAGGAAATCTGGAAAAAACCATTCCTGACCGCACTACTACAATCATTTCTGTTATTCTTCCTCTTATTACCTCGAGGTCAAATGGCACTTATCTTCTAGAGGAAAATAAATGAAAACAAGAATTAGAGTATAGATAATCCTTGTTTTTTTGCTTTTCTTTCAACTGGTATTAGGAGTAATCTTGCTACAAAGAAGTATAATATTGTCAAAGCACCAAGGAATACAAATTCTTGCCAAACAGGGAGGAGTGTAATATATTTCTCACCAAACATGAAATGACGCATCAAATCAAAGTTATATGTGAATGGAAAAGCAAGTGTAATATATTTCATTGCTGTTCCAAATCCTTGATTTAAAACCATGAATCCTTGAACTGGTAAGAATGCCCCAAATAAAAACTGAATTAGTTGATGTGTTGTGGAAATTAGTAATCTTGCTTGTCTATACATAATAGCAAGCATGCCAAAATAGATGCCTACAGAAACATTTGAGATCATTGCTAGGAGAGCAACTAATAATGTAAAACCAATTACTGCAAAATTGGTTAATGCACCTGCTAACCATAATGTTAGGATATAGAGAGGGATAAAGAAAATGAAACTAATTATTCCTCTTGCGATAGAAGTTGAAAGCAAGTATCCCATACGTGATGAAGGAGTGACGAAAACAGCTTCTAAAGTTCCATAATGGATATCTTCTTCAATTCTATTTAATGGAGCCCAGGTAGCAATACTTGAGAACAATTGTATTATCGATCCAGTCATCATAAATAGGAAAAGATCTTCTTCATTCAATCCAATTCGAACTAAAACGTCTGGGCTAAAATAATATGCCCCACCAATAATTGCGAAACCTAGAACTAAAGAGATAATTTCCAGCAACATTCCAGTGAAGAATGCTCTGTATCTCATGTAGGTTTTCATATCACGCCAAACGCCTTTGAAGATAACTCTTGTGCTGTGTTGTATACTCAATTTCTTGTCCTCCTAAAGTATTGATAATCCATTTTGTTTTGCTTTCTTCTCAACACGCTTTAGCAAGAAAAATGCTAAAATAATAAACAAAAGAGATGAAGCTGCTAACAAAACATATTCCAACCAAACAGGGAATAATGTAGTATAGACGTCTCCAAACATATAGTATCTAAACAGATCATAGCAGTATGTGTATGGGAACATTTGTGCAATATATTTCAAAACTAAACCCCCGGTTTTATTAATCCCGATGAAGGCTTGAACCGGAACATAGGCTCCACATATGAATTGGAAAATATTACTAAGAAAAATCGCTATTGGTTGTATTCTTCTTATTAAAATAGCAAGCATAGCAAAGAATAATCCGAATGAAATCATACTAATTATTGTTAAAAGCACAACGAGAAGAGTTGTTCCAACAACATACCAATCAGTAAGAACACCATGAACTCCAAGTATAATCAAATAAGAGGGAACAAAGAATAGGAGATTCAAAAGGGAATCCGCTATTGTTGGTGAAAGGAGATAAGCAATTCTACTTGTGGGAGAAACAAAAACGGCTTCCAAAGTACCATAATGAATGTCTTGTTGTACTCTTCCCATCGGAGCCCATAATGCAGTATCACTAAATGTACTGAGAGCAATTCCACCTGCAAAGAACACAAAAACTTGAGTACTTAAAATACCAGTTTCAGAGGTAGTTGTAGGATTGAAATTTAGGATAACACCGAAAATATATGCTGCTCCTAATCCAATCATCATGTTCATGAGCCAACCAATGAGCCTTAGCTTATATCTTCGAATATTCACTAAGTCCCGCCAGATTCCTTTCCCGAGGACTCTCATTGAACTATTAAAAGCGATTCTAACATTTTGTACTGACAAAACTATTCCTCCAAATCAACTTTCTTGTCACAGTATTTCAAGAATACATCTTCTAATGAAGCTGTACGATAAGAAATAACAGGATTGATTCCAAACTTTCTGCAGGTTTCCATAACAGCTTCAAAGGCTTGTGAGCTATCACTCACAGGCATTCTTAGATACCCATTCTCTTGTTGAACTTCTAAAACAGATTCAATGGTAGCAACTTCTTGTAGAAATTCCGGAGAAGCATTATCTGTTGATCGTAATCGTATCTCGAGAAGCTGGATATTCAAGTCATCCATTAATTTCTGAGGAGTATCAATAGCAACTACTTTCCCTTCGTAGATAATCGCAACACGATCACATAATTCTTCAATTTCAGACATGATTTGTGAGGTTATGATGACAGTTTTTCCTTTATTCTTAGCATAATCCTTTACGAAACTTCGTATCTTCTTTGCAGCTATGGGATCTAATCCTTTGCTAATTTCATCTGCAAAGACTAA
>JAGMDP010000118.1 GCA_023128635.1 Candidatus Heimdallarchaeota archaeon
TCATAGCATTTGCTTCTGTTTGTTGAATCTCATTGATCATTTGATCCATTTTTGTAAGATCCATTTCGAATCCAAGTAACTCTGAGAGCGCTTTTAGAACATTTTTTGATGCAACTGGATCTACTCCAAAAGCCATGGCAGGACCTTCTTGTGGTCTAACTTTTCCCATTAAACCATAAGAAATCAATCCTCTTTCTGAGGCAAGAGCTGTTAGAACTCCTACTGCTCCACTTACTCGTCCCTCTGTAAATAATTTGATTCCATGATCTTTGAGAGTGGTTGCATCTTTCTCTGTGTAAGCAAATCCGGTAACTTCCGGTGTCTTTGCCAAATCAGCTGGTCTAAATCCACCGATAGCAACTACAGTTTTTATGCCCCATTTTTCTGCAAGATCTAGTACATTATTTATTACCTCAAACATACCATCTGGTCCTTCTTGAGGTTGACTTTCCCCTGTCAGAATAATAATTGGTGGTTTGTTTTTCTCAACTGCCCAAATCTCCGCATGAACTAATTTTCCAAGTTCACCATTGAAAATCACTAAATGTGGAAAATAACAAGAATAAATTTTAGCCGCTTTTTTAGCATTGAAATATTCAATTAGTTGCATACCTGCTATGCGACCTACAAGCCCTTGTCCTGGGAAGCATTGTATAAGTACTCCATCTTTTAAGTCAACATCTTTAACTATTTTTGTAATTGTTTTGTAATCCTTTCCACTCATTCTAAACACACGGTTAGTTATTTTATGTATACATTATACATTGCTTTAATAAAATGACTAACTTTCATAATTAAATACTCAAAATAATTTCATCTTTAAAAGAGAAAATGAGTTCGAATAACAGAGATAAGATTATTCGACCTTTACAATTTCAACAGATCTTGCTCTTGGATAGGTTCGTACCCAAGTTGCCTTGCAAACATCGCAAGTTAATCTTAGATCCACTTTTATTGAAGTTTTAGAAGCCATCTTTAGCTGAGAAGCTGCTTTCTTGGAATATCTGCCTTTGTTTCCTGAACCTTTCTTGTGTCTATTTGCTCTTCTTGTGCCTTTTACAAGTCCACTGCCTCTTCGACCACCTTTTTCTTGTCGAACAGTTTGTACAGTATGTTTCTTGCATTTTCGGCAGTGAGTGCGCATTTTTGCAGGAATTTTTACCATTATATTCAGTCTCCAGCTCTTTGATGATAATACTGATTTGGCACCCTAAGCTTGTATTTAAAAGTTAGCATGAAAAAGATATAAAAAATTTGCTCTCTTTTCACAAGTAAAACAAGAATTGTGAACTTACAATCTCTATATTTACATCGTAATTAGCAACTGCAAAAGGTTTAATGAATGTAAATGCTCGCTCTGAAGGATTGAATCCTTGTACTATTGACCCAAATACAAAGAAATCATCATCGACATTTGTGCTATCCGAATAGACTATACTTGATTGATTATAGATTATTTTTAGTGTTTGGTAACTATGGTAGCCAAAAGATATTGCCTTAATATCGATTTGAATAATTTGTATCGAGATTGAGAGGACATTACTAACTGAATCAAACCAAGAATAAACCTTTACACGATAATCTAATTCCATTTTCATAACTTGGTCATCTGGCCTCATTAATGTAAGATTTGTTAATCCTTGATAGGTTAAGCCGTCAGTGGAACCATTCACGAAGAAAACTGTTTGAGAATTTGGCCCTTTGAGATATGTATGGCCACCTACTTCCACTAGAACTCCTTTTCTGTTTTCAAGAAGATATGAAAATTTCCCTAAATCAGTAAAAGTGTATGACTCGTTGTAGCTTCCAGCAGTATTACTAAAAATGAAACTTATATTTTTGCCTGCTTCGTAGTCAAATCGTCCGAAACTTGGATCAGTTCTTACTGCCTTTGTTGAACCAGTGCCTTCACCGAATAAATCAAAGATAGTTTCATCTATATCTAACATGTAAGTTGTTACACTGTTTATAGTATTAGATGTCTGGAAATTATTGTATGTGGGATATAACCATGCAAATACTACTGCTATTGCAGAGATAAATAGAAAGATCATCATCACTGCAGCAAGAACTTGAGAAACTGCTGTTTTGTTTTTGAATAGTTTCCTAAACAATTTTCTTTGTAGTTTCAAGATCTTATACCCCAATTGTATTTACTGCAAATCATCCTTCAAACGATGAGTTAATACTTATTGATTGCCTTTCAGTTTATTATTTCTTTGGTTTGTGAATATTTGGTATCAGCTCTTCTTTCCCAGAATCATTGCATGGTCTTTTTCTAAGGGATGCAAATCAATTGCTTCTAAAATATCGAATCCCTCATCTTCTAGGATTGCCATTTGCTGTTTATATACAACTGACGGATTCTTTGTGGGGCTTATACTTCTTGCTTTTATTGCAAGCATAATATAGCCATTAGGTTTTAGAAACACATTTGCATTATCTGCTATGATTTTCGCTTGATCAGGTTGGGCTATATCACAATAAACTACATCGACTTTTTCTATGATGTAATCATAATTTCTTGGATACCTTGCATCATCTAAAATTGGCATCATATTTTCTCTTTTTTCGCAGAGGAAAACCAAATCACGTATGGATCTTGGTGAAAACTCTATACAATATTGCAAACCTTCTAACCCAATAATATCAGAGACATGTGATGGTGTTGTACCTGAAGCAGCTCCTAGATAGAGCACTTTGCTTCCGGATTGTATTGGAACGTATTTTAATCCTTTAACGATCGCTGCTGCAAATTTTGATCTTGTTGGATCCCATAAGCGGTATTCTTCGCTTTTAAATGGAATTAAATCTTCATCATACACCTTAAATCCAGGATTTAGATTTTTTGTTGCAATTTTCTTACTACCATCTGGAAAGAAGATGTTGTAGATACCTTTGAATGATTTGTAACTTTTAATTTCCATTTTATATCATCTCTTTTTTCTCTTAGGAGGTCCTCTTCTCTGAGGTGGTCTTGATTTCCTGAATTCACGTCTTTGTGGTCTTTCTGGTGGATCAGGATATTTTTTGAGAACTTCTGCGATTTTATCAGTTACTTCTTTTGCTAATAATTCTGATTTATCTTCAGCTTTGAAGAAATCCATTCGAGCAGCTATAGACAAACGACCAGAAATTACTCGAGCAATTTTACCTCTTTGCCACCATTTCGATTGATTCAATCTCGAATCTTGGAAAATAACACCATGTTTTGGTGGGGGTGCTCCTGTTTTAATTGTTCTATATAATGCCTTTTCAGCCCCTAATATCTGGATTTTACTTGAGGCACTTATTGCTAATTGCCTTAAACTTCCAGCTAATGAAATGAGTCTTGCTCCAAGTAAAGGATTCACAACCCCGCAAATGTTTGGAGCTATTGCAGTCATTGCTTCCTCCATCCATTTTTCAAGAGCTTGTCGTCGTTTAAATAATTCAACGATAACTGTAGCTTGATCTTGTATTATTAGGATATCTTGATCGAGAAGGGGTGACCCCATAGAGTTTTTGCGAGAAGCAAGTAGTTCTTCTGCTTTTTTCTCTGGCAAACTAATTTCATCCACTAGTAATTTCTTATCAATATTAGATTTGTTTCCTGTTTTACTTACTACTTTAGCAAAGGTGTTATGATTCTCTATTGCATCCACTAACTCTGGAAAATGCATGCCATAAAATTCTCTGAGACGACTTGAAAATAGATTAATGGTTTTATCTAAATCATCTATTGTTTCTATCGCATGAACAATAAGACCATCCCTTTTTTGTGCAGAGTGCCTTACTCTCTCTCTAGTTAACTGAATCATAGCTTGTCGTAAAAATCTTATATAATCCTTTCTTGCCTTAAACAAACCCAAATTTTGGACATTTTCGATAAAATTCTTATGGAAAACATCAATGACAGGATCATCATAATCAATAGCAACGTTGAATTTCTTGGCAGATAAAATTCGATTTAGTTTTAGATTATTGACTACAATCTGATTTTTCTTTTGATCTTTTAACATATCCTCTAATTCTTTTGGTAATTCGCCCATATCGAGTTTTGCTAATTTTTCAGAAACAATATGCGGTTTCAACTCAAAATTCCTTGTGTCAATAATATTCCCTTCATCATCTAGAGCAAAGGGTCCAACAAGTGTTACTGTTAGATGAATTTTCATTGTCTTAACTCCGAATCTACAATTAGACTTTGTTTTCCTTATAAAATGTAAATATTCCGATTGAAAGATAATAAATTTGTTCTTTTCGAGTTATTTATCAATTTTTTCAATTCTTTGATAGGCTTTCAACGAACGCTGGAAGAGTTTCTTCACACTTACCTTGTATGAAAACATCAGCAATTCGGGTATGATCAGTTTTTTCTTTATTGAAAACCAAAACCTTCACACCATTTTCCTTTGAAACAAAAGGTAATGTAGCAGCAGGAACTACCTCAGCACTTGTTCCTACAACAATTGCCAAGTCAACTCTTTTGGCTATGTCAAATGATTTCGCAATTAAATCCGAAGGCAATTGTTCATTAAACAAAACAACATCAGGTCGATACATGCTCCCACACTGACACTTTGGAGGTATATCTTTAGGAGGTTCTGTAAATACTTGTTTCTTATTGCATTGAGTACAACGAACCCTAGTTAGGTTACCATGTATTTCAAGAACATTTTTTGATCCAGCTTTTTGATGTAAGCCATCCGCATTTTGTGTTATAACATATTGACAAAAGTTCTTCGCTTCTAATTCAGCAATAGCATTATGCGCAGGATTTGGTTCTGAATCCAAAATAAGCTGTATTCCTTCCGCATAAAATGTCCAAATTTTTACAGGATTCTTGAGCCACGCATTTAAAGTAGCAACCTCTTCGAAGTTATACTTCTCCCAGAGTCCATCTTCACCGCGAAAAGTTGGTATATTTGAAGCCCGGGATGTTCCCGCGCCAGTTAGGACATAAGCATGTAACCTATCTTTTTTCTTAAGACTGTTAGCTAATTCTACTGCTAAAGAAATTTCATCTTTCATTTTTCTCATAGTAATTATATCAAATCATCTCTAAAATGATTTTTGGGGAAAAAAGGAGTAAATCCCTGAAAAGGGATTCTGTTTTACTTTTCAATCTTATCCTTTGAATTTGAAGTAAATTGCTCCATGAGGACACGCATCTAAACAAGATCCACAATTGTTACAATTAGCATCTCTAACTCGCTCATACGAGTAATCCAATATTGGGACTTGCATAGCAGATTTTTCACACATTTCCTCACAGCTTCCGCAATGAGTGCATCGTGCTGGATTTCTTGCAATTCCAATTAGGCTATATTTTGCTGGGAAACCCATTGCATAACCAATTGGACAAACGTATCGACAGTAAAATCTTGGAATAAAAACACTTAATCCGATTACTGCGACTAATAGGACAATTCTGAAATAAAACATGAAATTCCAGTGTCCTGCTTCAAAAAGTGGGTCTCCACCAGGGTATTGTTGCCAGAAGATCATATAGAAGAACATTACAAATAATGTTGCAGCTGGATTAAATGGAGTCCAAGGTTGATTAGCAAAAGCATTAAAGCTATCCACAACACTTTGACCGATTATTTCTTTGTATCCAACAAAACCTGCAACAAGAATTACAGCCCAAAAGATAACTGCACGAATGTCTCTTAATCCTTTATTCAAAGGTTTCGAGATTTTTAGTTTCTTAACGGGCACTAATCGCATCAAATCTTGGAAGAAACCAAAGGGACAAATCCATCCACACAAAGTTCTTCCGAATATCGCACCTATAATCAAGCACACACCGAATATAACAAATGGAAAGATACCTGCTGCAATCCCATCTTGGAATGCGTCAAATGCGCCGATTATTGTTGTAAAAGGTGCACCACTTGGTTGATTAATTGGTAATGGAATATATGTCCAACCAAGACCTATTAGGCCACCATTTATAACCAAAAATGAAGTAATTTGTACTAACCATCTTAGTAGACGTACCTTTCGGGAGTTCATACCTTCAAGTATTCGTAACCCGAATGTTTTTGCTTTTGAGTCTTTGGAACTTGTTCCCATTTTGCATTCACCGTTCGTTAGTTGTTTACTAAGTTATTGGGTCTGGTATCGGTATCCCAGTTACGTACTGCCAAATGAAATCTCTAAATGCATCAATTTTTGTTGGGTCCATATTGAAAAATTCTGCAAAATTAGGATAATTTTCAATATTTAATATGAGCGTAATTCCTACGACTAGGGATATCGCTCCTATGGCAAGTATTAGGATCATCCATGACCTTGGTTTCAAGTTTTACACCCGATTAATTTGTCTTGAATTTCTTCAGAACTACTGCTTGTAGAAAATTTGTCTTTAAAATATTTTTCCGTTTGTTTGTGGATACTATTTAACTAAAAACAAGGAAAAAACTTTCTTAATAAAACTATTTATTCATCTCTTCTTCATTTTTCATCTTCACAAGATAATGTGCTTGTCTATGATCTGCAGCATAAATCACTTGAACTGGATCTATTTTGAATCGTTTCTCGCATCTGCTACAAAAACGAGTTTTTTGTCTACTTCTTGCATAAGTCCATTTTCCACATTTGGGGCATCGTAGAACAATGAATCGTTTATTAAACATCAAGTAACCTCACAAAGACTCAGCTGTTGAAATACTAAGAAACCAACTTATTTCTTATCACCCATAACTGTAACAAGGATTTTTCGTTCACGACCTCTAGTATCTAATTCTAGAAAAACAACTTGTTGCCAAGTTCCGAGAACGGGAGCTCCACCAATGATTGGAATTGTTAACTCTGGAGACAATAAACTTGCTCGTAAATGACTGTGAGCATTATCATCTTGATAATCATGCTGATAACCAATGCCTTTAGGTACAAGTTTTTTCAGCAGGTTAATAGTATCCTGAACTAATCTAGGCTCATATTCTAAGGTTGTAATTGCCCCTGTTGCTCCAGGCACAAAAACATTTACCAAGCCTTTAATTATCCCAGAATCTTTGATAGCATTTCGGACATTTAACGTGATATCAAAAATTTGGATTTCGCCTTCGGTATCTAAGTCAATTTCTGTTGAGTACACTACCATTTGTTCAGTCCCTCAGTATTGATTAACAAAATAGTACCTATTCTTATTATTGTTTTTGGAAAGAAAGGAAAAAGAAGAATTATCCTCGTCTTTTGCTATCCCATAACTCTTTCCTTAAAAGATCCCTAATCGCTACTCGAATTGCCTCAGACCTGCTAGGATAGACACCTAATCTCACTAAATCATCTAACCCTTCAAGAAATGTCTCTGGAATTTTGACTGAAATTAGATTCATTGTTACAGATTACACCTTTTTTGTTTAATAATGGAAATTTACATACCAATAGGTAATACGAATCTTTGTTAAACCAGTACTTAAAAGCTTCGGGGATGAAGATGATACCCAGAAATATAATTAGAAAACAGAGATTTATGTAAAATTGTTAATTTTTTTTATAGGATGATAAAAAATATTAAGAACAGTAAAAAGTTAATTCTCAGAGAACACTAAGTCGCTGTGGCCAAGCTAGGTAAAAGGCGTCAGTCTCGTAAACTGAAGCATCGGGGGTTCAATAAGTAGAAGTCGTGACTTCTACTCGAACACATCCCTCCAGCGGCTCTATTTTCTGATATAATGATTATTTCTTCTTCAGATAATCTCTTACCATTAATGCTACTGCTGCACCTTCACCTGCTGCAGCTGCCGCTTGTTTTGTAGAACCTGATCGGCAATCACCTGCTGCAAATAGTCCTGGAGTGCTTGTCATCATGTTGTTTTTTGTTTCTATGAATCCACCCTCATCACAATCGACAAAATCCTTTACAAATAATGCATTTGGCATTATTCCAATGAAGACAAAAACCCCATCTGGATGTAGTGTGATATCTTTTTTAGTTTCTTTATCATAGAATTTTACTCCCTTTAGTGTTTTCTTTGGACCTACTATGAATTCTTTAACAACTTTGTTTTTGACTAATTCTACATTTGGTATTTCAGATATTTTCTGTTTTAGAACTGCTGATGCTTTCCATTCATCAGATCTTCCCACAATTGTAACTTTGGATGCAAATCGAGCTAAAAATACTGATTCCTCGAAGGCAGAATTTCCTCCACCTATAACCATGACTTCTTTTCCTTTGTAAAATGGACCATCACAGGTACTACAGAAGTGGATTTTGTATCCCAGTAGTTTTCTCTCTCCTGGGACTTCTAACATTTTATATTCACTACCTGTGGCAATAACCATTGCTTTAGCATCAAATTCATCACCGGTTGTTGATTTAGCTACTAAGCAATGACCCATGTCACTTATACTTGCAATTTCTGTAGCTTTAATGAATTCCACGCCGAATTTTTCTACCTGCCGTGTTATTCTATCCGCTAATTCATTACCAGATATTCCATCAGGAAATCCTGGAAAGTTATCTAGTCTCTCTGTTACTCCAACCTGACCTCCCAAAGCACTTTTTTCTGCAAGAGCAGTATCATAACCTTCCCGAGAAGTATAGAGTGCACAGGTTAATCCTGCAGGTCCTCCACCAATGATTAATATATCATGATATTTGTGCTTGGGTTTTGTTTTCAAATTTAATTTTTGCGCTAATTCAGCATTTGTTGGAACCACAAGAAAAGAACCATCATCAAATTCAATGGTTGGCACACGTCGTTTTCCGTCATTAATTTTCTCAACAATTAACGCTGCTTCCTCATTCTCATCTATGTCAATCCATTTATACGGAATTCGGTGTCCACCAAGAAATGTTTTTGAGCGCTTACAATCAGAGCACCAAGAAGTTCCATAAAAATTCGTAATCTTTACCATATGTAATTGCTGTTATGGTTAGTTTTAATTTTTTTCATCCTTAAACTGAATATATGCTCATTTATTTATCATTTAATGCGTTCATTTGTTTGATATATTCACTAATTGATTTTACGATCTGTGTGGTCGTCTCTTTTGCTTTCTTCTGATCTATTTGATTATAATTATTAAGTAGAAATGAATAGTATTGCATATAGGCTTCCATTTGGAGATTAATATTTGAGAATATTTTATCAATTGCTTCTAATCCTTTCTCTGCAATTGAATAACCATATGGTTTTACTGCATGCAATTTCAAGTATCCCCTTACATGCAAATTATGTACGGACGGATAAATTGTTCCTTTCTTTGGTTCCCAATATCCTGTAAACGAATCCTTCAGAGCAGCTATTATTTCCGTCACTTTTTTTGGATTATCTTTGGATTTTGCAAACTCCATTAGAATTGCCACTTGAATTGAACTCGTTTTTCCTACTCCTGATACGACATCGAGAATCCACATTATCAATCAGTTAGAGGTCTGACATGAGTTATTTAAATCTTTCTTGGATGAAAGAATCATTTTATAGATGATCTTTTTCTAATAAACTCATATATTAACTCGTTTATTTTCTCTTTTTCAGATTCATGTGTTAAACTGTGAGAGGAATTTTCTAGAAACACTAATTCTTTATCTTTAGAAGTAACACTTTCAAAAATTGTTTTTGCTGATTTCTGTAACCATTTGTCATCCAGAGAACCTTGGAGAATAAGAATAGGAGCACTAATTGATTCTAGTCTTGTCAGGTTGTTTTTCAATAATTTTCTTAATGAATTTGCTGGACCTATTGGATACCCATCATAACAAAGAATAGTGTGTTTTTCTTGACTTATTTTTTCTTTTTTATTTTTCTTGTGTACTGCATTTTTAAAAATTGACGCAGCAATTGCTAAGAACACTCTATGAATCATTTTGAGTTTGGTTGGTGTTGCTAAGGTAATGATTCCATTAACTTTATGCTCAATAGCGAAGCGTAATGTCAAAGCACCGCCCATTGAATGTCCACACACAAAAAACTCTTCACAATGTTCCTTCAACCAATTAAAAGCATCACAATATTCAGCATACCAGTCATCAGCTGTTTTTGTTATTAGCTCTTCTATGGTAGTACCATGTCCTGGCAAAAGGGGGGCAATAGTAGTTATACCTTTATCAGCCAGATATTTTCCAATATTATGAACTTCATCAGGTGTACCTGTATACCCATGACAAAGTAAGCATCCCACTTTGCCTTTTTTATAGAAAAATGGGTTGGCTCCTGGCATAATCTCTTGTGAAGTCATATGTTAGCTCTCAGTAATTCAATTTTCATTTTTAGTTAAAAAAATATCCATAATGAAGTGTTTCCTATTAAATTCCAAGAATTTGTTACATGAGAAAACGTAAAATACTATAATGGTCTTTTTTTTCATGATTCAAATGTGTCCTCAA
>JAGMDP010000119.1 GCA_023128635.1 Candidatus Heimdallarchaeota archaeon
CTGTTATGTGTTTGACAATTTCTATTGCGTTTGTAGAATCATTTCTATCAATGAACATCTTTACTGCATCAAAATGTGCTCCGGCAAGTAGATATGCAATCTTGGCTTGATCTGGAGAACTTCTTTCTAGTCTTCTACCTGTTTTTATCCAGAATAACTGTGCAGTTTGGGCACCTAATTGTTGGAGAATCATAGACTCATACAGTGGTTTTTTGTCTGGGGGCATCTGAAAATAGAGATTTGCTGCGTCTACTTCTTTTTTCTGCCGCAAGAACATTCGCCCCGCAGAAACATAATCACCGTGTTCTAAATACGTGTGAACTGCTTGTCGAGGTTCTTTCTTCTGTTTTTTTCTCCTAAGCGATGCTATGATGATTATGAGTACTATAAATCCAAAAATTAATAGAAATACTAGCCATGCTTCCATATTGTTACCGACCAATTTTAGCTTAATTGGTTATACTCCAATTTCAAATTCTATTTTAGCTCTATTTGTTATTGAGCTTAACTCTATTAATACATTTGTTTTTGGAAGTATTATCTTTTTTATTTCTAGTAGAAAGTAGTGATGGTAACTGTAATACTTCTAATTCACTTATGAGCTAGGTTTACGAATAATTTGTTTTTTTCTTTTCGATCTATTCTTACAAAACCAAACCTTTCGAATTGTACTATATCATCTACTTTTAGAGATGCAATTGCTTTTTCACCAATTCCCTCAACAATCCTCAGGCTATTTTCATTAAAAGTATCATTTATGAAAAGAACATCTGGTACTTTAACTTGAATAACAAGGGTATCTAATGAATCAGCTATAACCCATTGGATTTTTGAACCGGGCTTTAGTTCTTCACCTGTATACTCTGTTATGAGATGCGTTGGATATTTTTTCAACAAGTTTTTCAATTCAGCAGACATTTTCGGGAGATCCTTTTTGGAATTCAAGTCTGCTTCTTTGCTAATAACCTTTACATTATACAAATCCTTCAATCGAAACTCTTGTCCTTTCTTCAAATTGTCATAATCACTTCTAGGTATAAAGAAAAAGTTTCCAGTTTCTATCTTTCTCGACCCTCTTTTTGGGTCATCAGGATGTAATGGTATATCTTCGACTCTTTTTTCAGATAAACCTGCAACAAACAAAATAACAGGATCAGGAACAAAGAAATACCTATTTGAACTTAAATCTATGAGTTTTCTATTAGTTGCTGAAATTAAACTCCAATCAATATTCGTTGGTTGAGGTGTCATACCGACTTCTGTCGCGATTTGCTTTATTGTTTCAGGGAGGATGCCTCTTTTCTTCAAACCCTTTATTGTCACTAATCTTATGTCATCCCACCCCTCAACTTTTCCTTCTTCTACTAATGGGATTATTTTGCGCTTAGAAGCAGGGCTGCCAATTACATTGAATCTCGCATAATGGAAGATATATGGATGTGGTAATAATCCAAGAAGTTCCCTTATTTTGTTTTGCAACTCAATTCTGGTGTCAAATTCCGCACTTCGACCAATGTGGGTTATTCCACATAAATTATCTTCAATTGCATTTGCAAAATCATACAAAGGCCATACATTGTACTTTCTCTTTTGGATACAATGGGAATCCTTTCTAATTGTCAAAATAGCTGGATCACGCATAACCGCATTTTGGCTTTGCATATCACCTCTTAATCTCAGAACGATTTCTCCTTCTTCATACTCACCCTTCAGCATTTTTCCCCATTCTTTTATAATTGCTTCTGGTTTCTTTTTTGCATGATCACATAATTTCATTTTTGAACGTAAATCTCTCATAACGTCAACTGCACAAGTACAAGTATAGGCATTCCCTTTTTTGATTAATTCTTCTGCTTTTTCATAAAAAATGGGCATATCATTAGAAACTACTACTTC
>JAGMDP010000012.1 GCA_023128635.1 Candidatus Heimdallarchaeota archaeon
GTTTCAGATAAGGAAGGAACAGATGCAGTAAAATGTGTAGTAGCAGCCATCGAAGCAGCGAAAACTGGAAAAGCAGTAGAAATTAAGTGAATCATAACATAGATCCACTTAGTTTTCCATTATTTTTTTTACTTTAATTTTTTAATTTGTTCTTTGAACTTATCTAGAGCAGCTGTGAGTTTCTTTGGATTTTTACCGCTTCCTCTTGCAAATTGTGGTTTTCCTCCACCAGAACCTTCCATGATTTCAGCTACTATCTTGATTAAATCATTACTTGAAGCAGTTTTAGCAGCTTGCTTTCCTGCTCCAACTGTTATGTATAATGATTCATTATCTATCAGTAGAATGAACAAATCATCAACTGCCTTAGTCAAGGTAAATACTAGTTGGCTTTGATAATCTGGGTCACTAGTAATCTCTTCTGCCAGAACCCTAAATTTACCAACTTTCTCTAATTTCTTCTCGAGTAAATTCGATTCCAAAACAGCTTTTTCTTTTTTAAGTTCAAGAATTTCCTTCTTTTGTGTTTTCCATTCATTGAAGAAACGTTTTGCTGTTCCTGGCAATACTTTTAGTTCAATCCCCCACAAATCTAAAGTTTGCTGCACTATTTTATTTCTTCGCTGAATTTCTTTTATTGCTGTCTCGCCAGTAACATATTCAAGTCTGACAACACCATCTTGAATTCTTTCAGCACTCAACAGAATGATAGGTCCTACTTCACCTGTGCTGTTTGCATGTGTTCCCCCACAAGCTTCAATATCAACATCATCAATAGCAACTATTCGAAGATACTTCCCAGGAACAACTCCTCCTTGATATATTGTAAAACCATATTGCTTCTCAGCGACATCTCTTAGTAGAGTTTCTTTTGTAATAGGTAGATTGAGATAAACAATTTCATTGGCTCGTTTCTCTATTTGTTCCAATTGGGCTCGTGTTAAGGAATCATAATGAGTAATATCTAATCGTCCTTTCTCAAGAGTTTTCTCTGCTCCAGCTTGCCAAATATGAGGACCGAGTACTTCTCTTGCAGCGGCATTAACGATATGAGTTCCAGTATGATGACTCATTAATATCCTTCTTCGATGAGGATCAATGGTACATCGAACTTTCGTTCTTTTTGTTGGCAAAGGTTTTTCTAAAATGTGAATAATAATTGGGCCAACTTTTCTTACTTCTTTAATTGCCACTCCATCAATAGTTCCTAAATCATGTACTTGCCCACCAGAGGTTGGGTAGAAACCTGTTTTCTTTAGAATTACAAAATTATCTTTTTGCCAAAGGATTTCTCCATCAAAAGTCATCATTTCATAATCGACAATTGTTTCGGGTAAATTATCTGGCAACTTTACATCAAGTTTTTTTGCTAAAGTTTTGGCTAGACTAGTGCGCTCATGAATTGCTGCAAGTTTTGCATAAAAGTCATCAGGAATACGAATTTCTTTACCTAAATCTTTAGCAACTTCCACAACCATTTCTGGGACAATACCGTTGGAATCGTATAATTTTACAAGTTCTTCAGTTGAAATTGATTTGGAGGTTTTCAATCTTTTCTCGAGTATTTTTGCCCCTTTTTCTTTTGTTGATTTGTATCGCTTATATTCAATATCAAGAACTTTCCTAATGATGTCACCATGTTTGGTGTACCCTGGGAATAAATCTTTCAAGTCATCCATATGCCACTTGAATAAATCAAAGACATCAATTTCCCAATCATTCTCTGCGATAATTGCCCATGTTCTTCTGAGCAAGAATCTTAGATTATATCCTCCTCCAACATTTGAAGGTAAGGCACCATCAGAAATAGCCCATAAAAGAGAGCGAGTATGATCGATTATTGAATAGACAGATTTCATAGGTTGAATCTCGCGTTTCAAATCATTCGGGTCCATACCAAGTGTTTTTGCAACATCTACCCAAACCTTTGCAACATCTGTTTCAGTATAATTTAACACTCCACTATATCGAGCATATTTCTTCCAGAAATTCTTGTCGGGCTTAAGACCAACTTCTTTCAGCACTTTCGGGATAACTGTATCAAAATTCACTTCATATTGTGTTGGAGTACCATTTATCAACCAAGTTGAACGACCAAGTCCTGCGCCCATATCGATAACAGTAGTAGATAAATCTGTATATGAACCATCAGGTTGAATTTCATAGGTCATATAGACTTGATTTCCTACCTCTAATCCTCTCACGAAAAATTCTAATGAACTCCCAAGGTTTCCACCTCCGAGCCACGCATCTTCGTGGTAAACTATTTCTCTAGGATCTAACCCTAATCCATTTGTTAAATAATCATGAATATATTTTATTCCTTCTTCTTTAAAGTAGATGAATTTCTTTGGTTTATTGAACACTAATTGTCCAACCATAACAAATGATGTGAAATGCCTTCCTGATAATCCAACATTGTCCACATCATTAAATCTCAAACAAGGCTGAGGAATTAATACTGGATTTGCAGGTGGATCAACTTCTCCACTAACAACGTGCGGTTGGAAGCCATACACTGATGCTTGGACGAATTCAGCATCATCTCTCCAACGGGCAACTATGGGATACCTCGGAATGACTGTATGAGCGTGTTTCTCAAAAATCGGAACCCAAGCTTTCAGCCAAGTATCAGTGTAATTATATCGTTTACTAGATGGAGGATTATCAATAAAATCATAGGGTAAAAGCCCTTTCTTCAATCGACATTCTGGTTCATCACAATAATCCCGTTCTTCCATAGTCCAAAATGCCTTTCCACAAAAAGTACAAATTCCTCTACTAAATCCAAGTTCTCTTAATGATTTAACTGGGTAAAATTTCTCTGGATTTGTTTTAGATTGTTTTGTAATCTGCTTTTTTAATTGATTAATATCTATTACCAAGGGGTTCACACGCTTTTGGATTATCGGATTATTCTTTTCTCTCGAACTAATGTTTTTAATATTTTCTCTTAAACTTTCTGATGATAAATTAGTAATAAATGCACTTTACATTGGCATTTAGTCTCAACAAAAATAAAATCCCCGATAAATCGGAGATAAGAAAAATGCAAGGAAAGCTATGATTTAGCTATTTTTGCTAAACCGCCTGCTTTCTTTATTTTTTCTTTTGCAGAAGCAGAGAAGGATTTAGCAATAACTGTCATTTTTTTAGCTTTACCTTTACCTATAACTTTTGTAACACCCATTTTGGTTGTATCAATTGTAACATCTTTACCTGTTTTCGTTGCATAGCCTTTCTTTACGAACTCATCGATTTTCTCACTTATTTCGCCGATGTTAATTGCTTTTTGTGGGGGAGATGCTCTAGGTGGTCTAACGAAACCTTGACTTCCGAACTTTCGTCCTTCTTTTATGGAGCGCATCCATTCATGACGGGTTGCACCAGCATTACCAACGCCACCTCTGCTACCAGCTTTCTTGTGACCTTTAGTGACTCCGTACCCATGATGCATGCTTCCTCTTTGTTTTCTTACTTTTCGTTTAAATCTTTGAACCATTATTATCCCTCACGTTTCACATCATTCTTGCAAGAAGATCGTTAATCTTCTCACCTCTGTAACCTAAATCACCACCTCTGGTGATGGGGTTTTTGACACTTTTGAAACCTTTTCTGGGAGGATGTAATCTAAATATAGGTTTTAGACCATCAATATGACGCATGTCTGCTTTACCATCAAATATTGCTGTGATAAATGCAGCTTTGCTTTCAAATTTGTGTTCTTTCAAGAATTTAATGTCGATTTTCTTATTACCTCTGAGACGACCACGTTTATTAATCAAATCTGATAAAGTTTTTTTGTCGATTTCACCCCAGGTAACTACATCTTTTAGTTTTTGTAGCATGCCTTTATGAGTGCCATCATCTGGAACAACAACAGCATGATTGGGTCGTGTAAGTCTTATCAATTTAAGAGCATGTTTAATAGGTTTAGGTTGATCAACTGTACCTCTGATTCTTACAACTGCTAGTAATCCGGTTTGCTTCTTTGACACTTTCTACACATCCTTGGTTTCTATCTACCCCAATCTCTAGGGGTCATTATTTTATAAGTAGCCTTTAAAGCTTCAAATGTTGCTTTAGCAAAATTTGGAGTTGTTCTAGTTTCTCCTCTTGTCTTTGTCCAGATATCAGTGATACCTGCGAGTTCAAAGACAATTTTTCCAACTTTTCCTGCTGCTAAACCTAATCCTTTTGGAGCTGGTTTGGCAATCACAACACAGTTTCCAGTTTTACCTCTGGTTTGGAAGGGAATACTATGAGGATCATGGCAGGAACATTCCCAGGAACCACATCCTCTTCTAATTGGGGATAAACGCAATTTAGCATCAGTTATCGCTTTACGAATAGCTGGGCCAATCTCCTTTGTTTTTGCTTCACCAATGCCAACAAAACCATTTCGGTTGCCTACAGCAACACAAGCCTTAAATCTTGATTTCTCACCAGCATCGGTCTGTCTTTGGACAAGATTGATGTTAATTACTTCATCTTCTAGGTTTGAAACTAATGTATCAATAATTTGTTCCTCAGAAATCCTTAGTGATTGCTGGAAGATCTCATCTATTGAAGTAATTTCACCTTTTTGTACCATTCGACCGAGTTTTGTTTTTGGTTTCCATGCATGTAATTCAGACATTTTTCATCACTTCTTTGTTTTTGTGCTTGTGGTTTTTTTAACCGTTGAGCTTGTTGTTTTCTTAGGAGTTGTAGTTGGTTTTTTTGCAGTGGTAGCGGGTTTCTTTGCTGGAGTTGTTGTTTTCTTAGGAGTTGTTTTTGGTTTAGTTGTTGTTGGTTTCTTCTTTGGAGCAGTTTTCGCTTTGGCTTTTGAAGCTAGATTCTTTTTGTTTCTTGCTCCAAGTTTAGTCTTCAGTGAACCAGAAGCAGATTCTGCATCAATAGCTTTAATTGCAGCTTTGAAGTATGTTGGTAGACTTTCTGGTTTTGCAGTTGTTTTCTTATAACCTGAAAATTGCTTGTTGTACTTTGCAGCACTTTTCTTCTTTAGTGCGACAGCATAATCTGCAATTGTCTTTCCAGTGTAACGATCTTCTGATGGGAAGATAGTCTTATCATGAGGAACCTTTAATCCTGCATGAATAGCACCAGCAAGCATTGCTGAGATTCTAGTGTCTTTTCGACAAGTATTAATGCCAATATCAAGAATTGCCTCTTTTACTCCTACTGCCTTAGCATATTTACCAGCAAGATAACCTGTTAAATAAGCAGAAGGAACATTACCAGTAGCACCTTTCCAGCCATACTTTTTGAGATGCTGTGAACTAGCGTCAACTAGTGTCTCATCACCAATTACTTTGGCTTGTATGATACTTACTCGTTCATGTTTGTTAGATCTTCTAACAACTAATCGATTCTTTCTTGACCTGAGTAGACGTTTTCGTCTATGGAAATTTGTTTTTCCTTCTCTTCTTCTTCTAAATTGAACGTGATAACTTGCACCTTTTGCCATCTCAATCACGTACTCCTTTGGGCCTTCTTCGAGCTTGCAACACGGAGTTCACGCATAACAGCATCAACTTCTGGTAACTTTCGTTTAGACATTCTGTTATCTTGAATATACATTCGAAGATAGTTTGCTGAACGAAACATTCCTCCTTTTGCTCGCAAATAGAGCAAACGATAGGTTGCTTTATCGATGAAGTTTTTATCTCGTAATACTTTCAGGTAAGCACGTTGCTTCCTTATTCGATTAATCCATTCTCTTCTTAGATCAGTTCGAGCAGCTTTTCGTCCTTTTCGACTACCATGCCCTCGTCTTTGTCCTTTAATTCTTTTAATGTGGAGTTCTCGGGCTCTACCTCGACTGATGCCTTGTATTTTTCTAGCTTTAATAGCACCACTATGAATTAAGGCACGAATATCTCTTCTAGTAAGGGCCATTTGAACTTCATCTGCAGCATCAGGATCAATATAAACTCTATTGACTCCTATGCCTAGAATGTCGGCTGCAATGCTTCTTTGTGTTTTCAAATCAGTCATCTTTCATCATACCTCACTTTGATTTCTTAGTGGTAGCCTTTTTTGTTTTGGTTGATTTTTTACTAGAAGTGGATTTTGTTCCTGAAGTTTTAGAACTTGATGCTTTCTTTGTTGTTGCTTTAGTAGGAGGTTTTTTAGTGGTAGGTTTCTTTGTGGGTGATTTCTTTTTGGTAGTTGGTTTTTTAGGAGTGGTAGTTTTCTTTCGAGGAGTTGGTTTTCCAGCAAGTTCTGCTTCTATTCTATCCAATTCATCAATCTCCTTTTGAGTTAGGGAACTTTTAGAAGGCTTCTTCTTACGAGGAGCCTTGTCCTTTGGTTCTTTTTTGTCTTCCTCTTCAAGGAGTAATTCTTCAGAAATTTCTGAAATTGTGGCAAATGTTAATGCTTCTTCTGGACGATTAATGATTTTAATCTCTAGCTCATCGGCTTTGTTTGTAATTGCTACCTTTTTTCTGGTGCCGACAGTAGATGCAATCCTGGCAACTTGAGTTTCTTTCTCGATTTTTTCCAAATCATAGGTGTTGTGAATCAAAACTTCAACTTTACCTGTTCTTGTTAGACCACGAGTAGCTTTAGGTCCCCTAAAACCAACTCTGACAATTGTTGGAATACCACGTTTATGATGTCTCATGGAATTATCGATACCGTTAGGCTTGCGCCAGCCGGATCTTTTTAATCGTTTGTATCTCCAACTTTCTTGTCTTCTGAATTTTGGTCGAGATTTACGAATCTTTTCTCTTACTCGTAATAATCTTTTGTCAACAGTCATCATACAACAACTCCTAATCAATGCCTACATATTGAGCTGATAACCAAATCCCATCCATAAATCTTCGAGGATCTTTGTGGAATTTCCCACGAAGTTTACAGACTTCTTGGATATTAGCTGATGTTTGGCCGACATTTTCTTTATTTATGCCAGTGATGATAACTTCATCACCGTCAACTTTCACCTTTACATCATCACCTAAAATCCTAGCTTTTCGGGGATCGCGTTGCCCGTAAAGATTTTTGATAATGACTTCTTGTGGTTTAATATCTACTGTGATAGGAAAGTGAGAATATACAATAGTTAATTTGTAGGTGTACCCTTTGGTTACTCCTGTGATCATATTTCTCACATGGGCAGCAATTGTACCTAACATTGCTAATTCTCTTTTTCTTGGAAAAGCTACAGACAATTTCAAGTCGCCCTTAAGGACTACCATTTTAATTGGTTCGCCTGTGAAGTCTCGTTCCAAGAGACCCTTAGGTCCTTTAACAGCTACCTTCATGTTCTTGAGTTCTAAGGTAACTCCTTCAGGAGCTTCTACAGTTTTTTCTGCTAAGACAGCTTTTGGCATTTATTTTTTCCCACCATTATTTAGTAGACAAACGCTAGGAGTCTTCCTCCTATGCCCAATGCTTTCGCATCTTCATGACTCATCACACCTTTTGGTGTGGAGACAATGAGAATTCCAAGATCTCGTGCAGGAAGGAATTTTTCTTCCCAAGACTCGAATTCTTTATGCTTAACTGGAAAGCGTGGTTTTATTACCGCACATTTGTTAATCCTACCTAGCAATTGCACTTTGAAAATACCAGCTCGATCATCATCAATGAATTCGAATTCACCGATGTAACCTTTAGATATCATCACTTTAATTACAGATGAAATTAGCTTTGATGCTGGTTTCAAGTAAACTTCACGTTTTCCTAAAACTTCTGCGTTTTGAATATTAGTCATTGCGTTTGCTAGTGTGTCTAATAAAGGCATATTTTGTCACCTTCTTCCTTTACCAAAGAGGATTTTATCCTCCGTGGCCTCCGTATCTTTTGAAACCGACTGTAGTAGCTACTTCTCTAAAGCAGCGTCGACAAAGATTCAACCCATGTCTTCGAATAAGTCCTTCATGTGCACCACAACGAGTGCATTGACGAGAGCCCTTACCATATTTGAGAACTTTTGGTTTTGTACCTGATCCTTTTGCCATATTTCTTCACCTATTCTACGGTAATACCTAATTCGGTTTCAGCGAAAACAATCGCTTCATCTCTAGATATCCTGTGCTTCCCAGGTATCTTTCTCGG
>JAGMDP010000120.1 GCA_023128635.1 Candidatus Heimdallarchaeota archaeon
TGTGAACTTTCCACCATATCTATTGGCATAATAATGTGCGAAAAATGCTGTATAAGCATGTCCTAAATGCATTTCCCCATTTGGTTCAGGTGCATATCTTGTTACTACTTTCCCTTTTTTAGCATCTTTGAGCGGGGGTAGTTCTCTTGTTTTCTTTTCAATCACTTTTCTCTCGAGTAATTCAGGAGCGATCTTGGTCAATTTCTCAGTTTGAATATTTAAAGATAATTCATTTAGAGTAGGTATGATTTCTTCTACAAAATCCATTATCTTCTTTGAGTGTTTTCTTAGGTCGGCATGTGTGGCCATTATCTTTTGCATTACGGCTTTATCGTTTGCTTTTCCATTATGATGAATTGCGTTTTCCAAGCCGTATTTTAGAATTAAATCTTTGATTTTTTTCTCTTCTTCATCTAACAAAATTTGACCAGTCCTTACGTGAATTTTTATTATCAAAAATCGTTATTATTAGCTATTTAAAGTATTCTTCAATGAAGCTATCTTTATTGGCATTTATTAATTAGTTGTTAAAAAATAAGAAAAAAAGAAATTTATGCTTGAGAGCACAATCTATTTCTTCTTTAAAATTATCCGAGCATCAACACCAAAAACGCCATCTTCATTTGCAATGATCGGATTAAGATCTATTTCTTTGATGTAGTCTTCTAAATCTATAGCTAATTGTGAAACCTTGACGATCATTTCAGCCATAGCGTCTCTATCAATTGGTGGTAGACCTCTGAAACCATTGAGCATCTTCTGTGTTTTTATCTCGTTAATCATTCGTAGAGCTCGTTTCTTTGTTGTAGGACATAATCGAAAAGTTACATCACTGATTGCTTCGACAAGTATTCCTCCTATCCCAAATGCAACTACTGGACCAAATGTTGGATCAATATTCATTCCAATAATTAATTCGGTTCCTTTCTTCACTTGTTTCTCAATCAGTATTCCCACTAAATCATATTTCGCGAGTCTTTTTGACATATCATCAAATTTTGCTTCTAACTCTTCATCGTCATTTATTCCAATTACAACAGCTTTGTAATCCGATTTGTGCAAAATTTGTGGAGACATTGCTTTTATAACTACTGGATAACCAACTTTCTTTGCGAATGACAATGCTTCCTTAGTATTATCCACTAAGGCATTTGGTGGAAATATTATACCTACACTTTCAAAGATTTTCAAAGCTTCATGCTCTAAGAGAAAATCTCTTCCTTCTTTGTGAGCTATATCTATTGATTTGGTATCAATTTTCATTTCTCTTTCACCTTCTACTTTGGAATCTCTCTTATGACTGGCAGCTTTTGTCCGTGATCCCGGAGATAGTCTGCATACTCAGTTAGTTTATCTATCCCATAGATTGCTCTTGCAGGTGTGGGATAAAATGGAAAGTTCATTTGTTCTAGCTCTTCTCGAATGTAAACCGCTTCAGCCCCACCAAGTGCACAAAAAGTAATGGTTTTGTTCATTGTTTTTGCATATGGTTTTAGTCCTTCCATTAGGTCTTTCACATTGATTGCAGGAGGTGTTGGTATGATAATATATGTTATAGAATCAATATTTGGGTCATCCTTCGTTTGCTCTAAGGAATAAATATACTCCTTTGCTGTAGCACTTCCAGTTAAATCAATTGGATTTTCAACGGAGAAAAATGCAGGTAAGTCATTCTTCATTTTCTTGTGAATAGCAGGAGATATTTCTGCTAGTTCCAAGCCTAATTCACCAACGGAATCAGAAGCCATAACACCTGCTCCTCCACCATCAGTAATTATCAAAACACGATTGCCTTCTGGCAATAATGAGCTATTGAAAGCAACCATACAGTCAAATAATTCGTCCCAAGTATATACACGTATAATTCCTGCTTCTCTAAACAAAGCGTCAGTTACTGCATCATTTGCAGCAAGAGATGCTGTATGACTGGCGACTGCATGAGCTCCTGCTTCGTTTCGGTTTGCTTTTATCGCTATGATCGGTTTCTTCAAAGAAACTTTTCTAGCAGCTTCTATGAATCGTTTTCCTTCATTAAAACCTTCCAAGTAAGCCAGAATAATTTTTGTTTCCGGATCTTCTCCTAAATATTCCAAGATGTCTGCTTCATTGATGTCCGATGCATTCCCATAGCTAACGAATTTTGAGAGGTAGTTGCCATTCCCAAGAGTACCCATTATATCTAGAAATGCTGATCCAAAAGCACCACTTTGTGTGAGAATAGATATACCGCCATTTTTGGGTCTAGTCAATTTACTTTCAGGTAAGAAGACCATATCAATTCCCCTTTTGGGATAAAAAAGCCCAATGCAATTTGGGCCAATTATTCTAATGTTGTTTTCCTTGGCGATTTCATCAATTCGTTTCTGAAGATTCTTTCCTTCTTCGCCAATCTCCTTAAATCCACCGGTGATTATTACAACGGATTTTATCCCTTTTTTGGCGCAATCCTCCATAGATGAAGGCACGTATTTTGCTGGCACAATAATTACGGCTTCTTCTACTGGATCATCAAAATCAAGCACTGATTTGTATACAGGTTGTCCTAGAATTTCTCCTCCTTTAGGATTTATCAGATATGTTTTACCTTCAAAATTCCTTATGAAATTCTCTGCAATTACATAACCTGGTTTATCTGTAGCAGATGAAGCACCAAAAATTGCTATGCTTTTCGCTTCGAAGAAGCTTTGTAACGGGTTTTTAACCATTTTTATTATACACCCACAGTAGTAATAATTCTAAACTTTCGGCTAAGTTTATCTTCCGAGTTCCATTATTTTTTTTATCTCTTTTAAGACTTTTTGAGAGTAGGTTAATGGTTCTAGAGTATTTTATGTGTTATTTTTCCTTTAATTAATTCTTTTGGCGACCCCTCTCTATTATCTATGCTTTTAAGTTTGGAAACAAAATATTTAGATTATCCGAGAAAGTATATGAGTGTAAATTGCCAATATTCGATAGTGATGGTAGATGAAAGAAGTAATTCAAGTTTTGGAGAAAATACGTAAGGGGTTCAAAGAAAAAGTAGGAGAAAATGCAGGAATTATTATTGGTGAGGATAGGTTACACAAATCAAAAACAAAAATTAAGAAATGTATAATCTCAGCAAGACTTACACGTAAAGCTGTTGCTACTGCTGCAAAAGAAGATGTTCAATTAATAATTACTATTTTTCCTCCAATTTTCACTCGAGGAAGTCATAGGAAAATCAGAAAAGAATACCTTGACCTATTAAAGATCTTATTGGAGAATAACATTAGTGTTTATTCTCTTGGCGAGGATTGGTTAATCACAGAAAATGGAGGATTTGATTATCTACTAAATCTTCTCGATTTCCAATACCATTCACCTTTAGTTATAAAGTATCAAAATAAACATAAGAAGAACGAAAAGAAAACAGGTCGATTGGGTGAACGAAAAAAGAAAATCACATATAATGATTTACTTGAATTACTCAAGCAACACATTAGTAATGATTTATGTTATTTAGGATACAATCAAGCTAAGGTGCAGAAAATAGCTTTTTTCTATGAAATTAGAGATGAATTAATGGAAATCGTGAATGAGCTCAATTTGGATGTTCTTCTAGTTGGTGAAGCAACTTATGAGGGATTACTAACAGCTCAACTCCAAAAAATACCAATAGTAATCTTAGAAAAAAGAAATCTTGAGAATGCTGTTCTTGCGAGCATAAGAAGAAAATTAATGGAAGAAGTTGCAGTCGACCTTCCAGAAATAATTACTCTGAAACAGAATCAAATAGGAACAAGTTGAGCTTTTGCTTGTTTCTATTCTACTGCTTTCTTTAGAACTTCCACAATTTGATCTGTTTCAATTAACATTTGTCCTAATCTGGGTCTTCGTTTGCTTAACCCAATAAAGACACAGTTTTCGTTAACTGCTTTGAAAACCATGAAGGACTTCTTTTTCATTTGTAAAATCGTAGAGCTGATTTCATCACCTTGCTCGAGTTCATCTGAGATTCTACTGACAGAACCCAACATCACATTAGCAGCAATTTCTACAATTTGAGGTAATTCACCTGCACCGTAAATTGGTAAGCCATCTTTAGAATATACTGCCACACCTAAGAATGACGAACCTCGGAGAGAACGTTTAAGGAATTGCTTCACTGGAATTTGATCATCCGCTTCTTTCATTAAGACATCCTTAAAAGCATAAAAAGTGGATGCATCGTAGATACTGGTTTCATGTATAACAACATCTGAACCTTCATCTATGAACAAATTCTTTATAGCCCGAATGTAATCGGAAATATTTTCTTGCTCTGCCATTTTATCGATTTTGTTCAATAGTAAGTAAATTCTAGCATTAACACTAAATTTTCGCATATGTTTTACCAAAGCATCAAACCAATATTTTGCCATAGAAAACTTTGATTGTTCGTTTATATCTAAAACGAAAACTAAGGCTTCGACGTTTTTGTATATTGGATCACTGTCACTTGAAATCACGTCTTGAATTGAATACTCACCACCGCATCTCACTACGAGTACTTTTCTTTGCAAAAGGTCTCTCATTGTATTCCCAACGTCAAGCTTTTCCATAACAGCTTTTAGTTCTTTGGGAGGAGTATTATCAACAACAACTGCTTTTATTGTTCGTAAACCGGCTCCGGGTAAACCGGCGATAAGTATTTTTTTTGGTTCTTCTTCATAAGTCGACAAGGAACTCACCAAGCCAAAATTAAGCTAACTTTCTTACTGTAATAACATTAAGCTAAAAAAAGATTTGTGAAAAGGAAAAAGAAAACGAAAAGAAAAACGGGAGTTCAGCAACTGTGAGCTGAACTTTAAGAAAAACAATTACTCCTTATCTTCTCGAAGTTTTTCTATTTCTTTGGCTAATTCAGTAGAACGAATATCTGGGGTTGGTAAACCTGTTTCGGCACCAAGACCGATTTCAGTTCCAATTTCGCCCATGATTTTATCAACTTCAGTTTCATCAACATCGAGGGACATCATATTTTCAAAGTCTTCATCCATCATGTCAGTAGTCATTTCGATGCCTTCGAATGAATTTTCAAGGTCCTCAACTAATGCGGAAATTTCAGGAGCATTCAAACTAGCATTTACTTCTCGTAAAGCGCCAGCCATTCCTTTTAATTCACTAGCTAATTGCTGGACAGAATCAGCTTGTTCTAACCTGAAAATAATGCCTTCAATTCTTGTAGTGAGTCGAGTATAACTATAGACCCACTTTCGATTTCTAGCAACATTTGAGGCATACAATCTAGCTTGATCCATCAAGCCCCGTTTCATTGCATCCCTAGTCTTTCTTTGTATTTTCTTCTCATCAGTTTCAAGCTTTTTAGAAGATCGTAATAGTCGTTTATTAACCATTTTCAAATCAATAATATAATCTCGGGTGGATTTTCCGCCACCTAACCAACGAACAAATTTTCCAAATACCATTTTTTATCTAACCTACTTTTTTCTTTTATCAAATAACAATGCTTTCACTAAAAAAAAGCTTTCTTAATTGACTATTTATTGTATCAATTTTTTTAAGCTTTTCTTAGCTCTTTGAACTATTCTAAAATATATTTTATAAACACTATATTTTTATCTTTGTATTCAGACCAAACAGGTTAGGAATAGGTTGGATTGGGATGAGAATTGGTTTAAATAAACAGAAATAAACTGCTTGATAAAATTGTTATAAGAAAACCCTTTTAGGATTGATTTCTCTTTTACTATATATCAAAAATATTGGAGCTTCTACAAAAATGGTTAAGCCAGGTTCTATTATCGGTGGTTTTGTTATTGCACTTTCTGTTGCAATACAAGTAATCACTCTGGTAGAGATCGCCCATTACTACTGGTTAATATTCATTTGGGCTGCAGGACTAATCGCGGGTGTCACGTATGTTTTAGGGGGAATGGCATTTGACACAGATAAAATGGAGTATTATACCATCTCAGGTATCAGTCTTGGGGCTATAGTCGCGCTTACTGCTTATTTCGCTCTCTTTCAAGGCGAAACAATTTTCTATTCCTTGACTGATCTAATTCCAGCCACTCAATCAGTAATGGTTGGATGGACTTTTGGTGCGATTGGATTATCAACCATTGCATCATTTCTCGTGGCAATAGCACCGTTATTCATAGTTGCTGGTACTGGTAAGCAATTGAAAGGAGTTAAACCTGGTGCAGTAATTGGTGGTATTCTTATTTGTGGCTCTTTAGCTTTACAAGTTATTAGTGTCGTTCATTTTGCTCATTATTATTGGCTCCTCGTTTTCTGGTTCATTGGTTTACTTGGTGCAATATCACTTGCTTTCGGTACCCGTTCTAAATGGAGTTACAGTAGTACAGAATCTTTGGTCACCGCTGGAGTTTTTATTGGCATCTTATTAGTCCTAGTTATTTGGTGGACTGTTTCTCCACAAATGATTAGTAATATACTTGCGAAAACAACTACAGTAACGAATCCTTTAGGATCCGGTAATATGCCAGCTATTCTGCCGACTGTCTTTTCGTTTGTAGCTGGTGTAGTAGGCTTCTTTGGAATCCTATTTTGCGCGGCTTCTGATAAGCGAAGATTTTAATCTTCACTTTTTTTCTTTTATTTTTGATTTTCCTTGTTTTCAGTTTGCTAATTTAACGAAGGTCTTAAAAGGAATCCAAATTTATCACATACGTATTATTTATTTCATAATCTTTGTTAGGAATTTCGTGAGGAAAAGAAGTGACCAAAAACATAGAGTATCAATTCGAGTATGGTTGTCTTGGTGGTACATTTGATAGATTACATGGCGGTCATAAACTACTTCTAGAAGTAGCATTTAAACTTGCGAAAAAAGTACTGATAGGTATAACAACAGATAATTTAGCTAAAAATGGAAAGGAAATTCCAGAACTTATTTGGAATTTTAAGAAACGTGCTAAAGATGTAACTGATTTCCTCCATTCTCTCGGTGTTTCTGATGATCGCATTGATATCAAACCTCTTTCTCGAGC
>JAGMDP010000121.1 GCA_023128635.1 Candidatus Heimdallarchaeota archaeon
GAGGGCATGCCTATGAACTTCTGATCCATTGTAAGTCGATCATAAATCTCATCAGCAATGATAGGAATGTCGTGCTCTCCGGCAATATCAGCAATTGCTTTCAATTCCTTTTCCCGATACACTGCTCCGGTTGGGTTATTTGGATTAATTATCAAAATTGCTTTTGTTTTCTCAGTCACTTTTTTCCTTATATCTTCAGTGTCAGGTTGCCAGTTATCATCACTAATAGTTCTATAGGTGATTGCTTGAGCATCATAGAACTTCGGATAAGCTGAGTAGGATGGATAGGCTGGTCCCGGTATAAGTATCTCATCACCAGGTGTCAACAATGATCCGAGTAAATACATAATGCCTTCAGAAATTCCAGCAGTAACATGAATATCCTCAATTACAAGATCTTTTGCCCCATTAATTTTCATTTCTTTTTCTGCTATTGCCTCTCGTAGAGGGACTATACCTTGAGATTCCGAATAAAAACTCTTGTTTTCTTTTGCTGCTTGAATAAGCGCTTCAACAATATTTGGCGGAGTTTCAAAATCGTATTTATTCGGATCCCCAATATTTAACCAAATAAGGTCTTTCCCTTGAGCAACTAATTTTCTTGCTTCGGCACTAACATCTCTTATAGCATATTCTAAAGATTGAACTCGAGCTGCTTGCTTCACAGTAATTAACTCCAATTTTTACCTGTATTGATTATATTTGATTTAGTTAATAGAACGAGAAAACTTATTTTTTATCAAATATAAATTATGTGTTTAATTGCATCTTGCAGTGATTTCTGAAATAACAGCTATTAATTTGTATTATTCTCATGTGGTGTAAAAACTAATTTTATCGGTAATTTGAGGTGTTCGTCAAAATATTTTTAATTAAGTGAGAGATTTTTGATTCAGCTTGCTCAAAAAAGTAGGTGGGAATTCGATTGTCAGCTGAAGAAGAACGAATCAAACAAATGGTAGATGACATTTTAAAGAATGCAAAAATTGAAGCAGATAAGATCCTAAAGGATGCCAAAGAACAAACTAAAGAGATTCTACAAAGAGGTCAAGATGCTGCTGAAAAAGAGAAGAATAGTATTCTTGAAACTGAATCAAAAAAAGTTACTGAAATTGAAAAACAACAAATTGCATCTATAAATTTGCAGGCAAGAAGGGAGATTTTACGAAAGAAGGAAGATGAAATTCAGATAGCATTCAGTTTAGCTAAAATAGAATTGCAAAACTTCCACAAAAAAGCTGCTTATACAAAAGTGCTTGAAACTCTCATAATTGAAGGAGGTACAGCACTTGGTGGTGATGTAATTTTCATCAAAACCAGGAAGGGAGATGCGACCAAAATCAAGGATTTAACAAGCATAGCTAAAGCAATTACTAAAGCTTGTGGGAATAAATGCTCTCTTAAAATTTCAAAAGAAACTATTGATGCAATGGGTGGAGTAATCCTTCAAACTGAAGATGAATCAATAACCATTGATAATACTTTTGAAGCACGATTGATTCAGAAAGAACGATTAATTCGAACAGAAGTTGCTAAGACATTATTTGGTTAATAAAGCAAGATACCAGTTAACAAAATTTCATTATGAAGAAATGTTTTAAAAGGCAATTAACTAAAAAAGAAATATCGCTTCCATCAACAAATATTGGTGTTACCTCCGATGAAAAGAAAGATACTACTACCAATCGCCATGCTCGCTGTTATGCTAACAACAGCTTTTGTAATTCAACCAGAAATTGCTAAAGTGTCAGCAAATTTAGGAGATATCCTACTTTATAACAGGCTTCTCCCCGTAGGAGATGTCTACCGTGATGATACAATTATTTTTGGAGTAACATTACATAATAATTCAACTACAAACTACTACTTGTCAGAACTCAGAGCTAATTTCTATGCATCAGATAGTAGAGCCAATATAACTCATTTTTATGAGTATCTCTTTCAACATGACGTTACTAGAGATGAACTTCCCCCACAACTAACTCGAACTGTCTCTTTTCAAGCAACAATCAAGGATGAGCTAAGGGTTCAGGATAATTATACTGTAATGCTAATGGTTAGTTATTACGAAGAAGGTCATGAAGAGGGTCCCTTTACAAGACAAGTTGGAGAAAACGCTACAATCAACATCAAAGCTCATCGCCTTGATGCCCCAAATTATATTTGGGCTGTGATGGTCCTATTAACATTAGGAATTCTAGCATTCGTTGTAGTAGGT